>JARXAV010000297.1 GCA_029865665.1 Flectobacillus sp.
CTGTTAGCGTTTTTAATTAAAGTCTTAGCGAATGGAAAGTAAGTCTAGGCGATTCGTGTATTGCTGTTAGCGTTTTTAATTAAAGTCTTAGCGAATGGAAAGTAAGTCTAGGCGATTTGTGTATTGCTGTTAGCGTTTTTAATTAAGTTTTTAGCAAATAGAAAGTAATAGGTTATATTTCTCAGTTTTTTATTATCTGTATAAAATAGACACTACAACACGAATATATGATGTAGAATCTCATACATGAAAGTAAGGTCTTTTGTATTTTACTGTGTGTCCTAAAGGATTAAAATTTAGGTTATGATGTGATTTTATTTACAGATAATAAATAGTAAATAAAAAGTGATTACTTTTGATATGAATTATGAGTAATATTAGTAACATACATAACATAAATAATACTAGTAATATTAGTAACACTATTCTATGGCTCAAATAATAGCGATCTGTAATCACAAAGGAGGAGTTGGGAAGACAACTTCTACTGTTAATATTGGTGCAGGTGTTGCACTACGAGGTAAAAAAGTCTTAGTGATAGACTTAGACCCACAAGCAAATTTAACACAATGCCTAGGTTTGCTTGAGCCAGCCGAGACGGTGTATGGAGCTTTGAGAGGAGAGTATGATTTACCAATATATGAGGTTAATGAAAATTTATATTTGACCCCCTCAACATTAGACTTAGCGAGTATAGAAATGGAACTGTCTGCAAAGATCGCTCGTGAAGTCATTTTGAAAAAAATGCTTGATAAAATTGCCTCTAAGTTTGATTATATCTTTATTGATTGCCCTCCATCTTTAGGGTTAATTACAGTTAATGCTTTTGTGGCAGCAAGTGAAGTATTTATTCCTCTTCAAGCTCAATTTTTGGCATTGCATGGCTTAGATAAATTAACAGATATTATTAAGTTGGTACAAGATAATTTGAATAGTACGTTGAAAATTGGAGGTGTTTTTATCACTCAGTTTGATAATCGAAAAATTTTAAATCGAGATATTGCAGAATCGGTTAATACATACTTTAGTGGGAATATATTTAAAACATTTATTCGAGATAATGTGGCACTAGCAGAAGCTCCCATTCATGGACAAGATATTTTTAGATATGACCCTAAAAGTAATGGTGCAAAAGACTATGAAAGTCTAATCAATGAATTTTTGAAATAATAAATAGTGGGTTTAATGAATATCAATATAGTGTTACTTATGTTATTGAGTAACACTAGTAATATTAATAATATGGCTAAGAAGGATTTTAAGAACTCAATAAATCAAACTAACATTCCTGCAAAGTCTGGAATTCAAGGTTTATTTTCGACTACTGATGATTTAGGGAATAGTGATGATAGTAGCATATCGTTAAAAGCAAAAGAAGTAACATTAGTAACAGCAATAACATCAGTAACACTATCTGATTTAGATTTAAAAGATGTTCGGCAAACGTTTATTATAAGGAATGATTACTTAGAAAGGCTAAAAGACTATGTTCATCACAAGAGACAGGCGGGGTATTCTTTCTATACTCAAAAGGAAGCTTTACAGGAAGCACTAGAAGCATTTTTTTCATCACTAGATGTACCTACTCGACCTGATTTTATTAAAGAGGCAGAACAAAAAAGAGCAAACCGAATCAAGAAAAGTCTCTAAAAAACACTTTTTATAAGCTAAAAAACACCTATTTTTACATAGGTGTTTTTTAGCTTATAGTTATTTCTTTTTTGATTGAACAATACCTAGTTCAATCAATAAGAGCCCAGAAGGACTTGTTTTAATATTTTTCTTACCTAATTTGTAATCGTACCACCATTTGAAAAACTCTTGCTGACGTAATAAAATCTGATTGACTATATCATGCTTTACAATGCCTATACTTGCAAGGTTTTCTACTATTTTTTGCCCCCTTATATCATCTTCTTTCAGTTCAAATGGGATAGCTAGTTGCGATGTTTTTTGAAAATTTATCAAAAAACGAATTTTTTTAAATGCCCTTCCTTCTTTTGCCAATTCATACGCTATTCTTAGGTCTGTACTCTCATTTATCTGTTTTACTGCAATGTCAAGAACCTTTTCTTTAAACTGGCTAAACTGTTTAAACTGTTCTGGATCTTTTCCATTTGGATCTTTTAACTTCAACATTACTTTAAGCATATCTATATCTAAAAATGCTGTTTGTCCTACATCTTTCCATTGAGAACAAATCGTGTAGATACGTTTTGCATACTTACTTGAAATTTTGAGTGCAGAGTATAGTTCAAATGATGTGAAATTAGTCTTTAAATCAAATAAATAAGGGCGAATAGCCTCTGATAATGCTATTTCAAGACAGCCTTGTCCTTTTAAATATTCTACTTGTTGAAACATCCATATCTGTTTGTACGACCTCTCTGTTTCAACTTCAAACATTTTTGAACCCATATTTTCTGTAGCTTCCCTGAGCTGTTGATAATTCCATACTCTACCTGTAATATTTTCAATATCTCTAACATAAAGTTTATAGATAGTATCCTTAGTGTCACTAGGTTTGAGTATTGATAGCATATAGAACATTATATCTATCTGACAAGCAGAATAATCATAACGTGCAGTCGTTATAATGTTATGGTGTCTCACTTCTAAATGTTCATCTTTAGCATTCGCTACTTTTTTAAATACTGATATTTCAAGCTTTTCTTCCATTATTTATTTACGTATAGGTGAATAATAAGACAAATATAATAAAAAACACATATAAAAAACACTGTATTATTTATATGTGTTTTTTCACTTATAAAAAGTGTTTTTTTCACTTATAAAAAGTGTTTTTTCACTTATAAAAAGTGTTTTTCCCAGTGATTTGATACTTTTTAAACATTTGATTATCAGTTTTTTACGCTAAAAAAATCGTCTCTATCAAATAATAAACAAATATATAAAATACATCAAATTTGATGTTGTGTCGGGTTTTTTAAAGAAAAAATGTGGATAACCAGTTAGAAAATATCACATGAAGATATTTTGAAGAACAAGAAAACAAAAAACAAATCAAAACAAGGGTATAACAAAAAAATCAAATAGCCAGTGAACTAACTTTTTAGTTTATTTTTCCAGAATTATTTTAATTACCTACTTTTTGAACCATTCTTTTAGGAGTATTAGGGAGCTGTTGGTGGGATTTATTGGATAGTCCAATAAGCTACGGCTTGTTGAACCAAATTAGCGTTCTATTCATGTTGATAGTTATGACTCAAGTATTATTATTTAGAATAGTAAGAATAAGCCCTTATTTATGAGTGTTAAAGGACAACATTTAGTGCTTGTTATAATGTGATGCCTGAATCTAAAATTGGGGCTTAAATTTGAAATTTAGAAGCTATTCATTAGCACGCAATTAATAGAAAGTAAGAGAATTTAATCACAAAATTTTTATTTAAACGAAAGAACTAATAATACTTTATAATCAAGGAACAGTATTTTAAAGTAAGCTTCAAATAAGTATTACGTATAGCGTATGGGGTTATACCTCATTTAAGGTATTTAATAATTCATAAATACTCTAATATAGTTATTTTACAGAAGAAAATTTAACGATAATTTTGTAAAAACTAAATCCTTATAATGTTTTTATGAAAAAAAATAACCTCTATAGTAGTATACTGCACGTCTTATTTTTGATTGCGACGGTCATTCCTACCTTCGCTCAGTTTGAGCAGACAACACAGATCGAATATGATGATACTAATTATCAAGTCCGTAAGATAAAAACACTTAATAGCGATGGAACGTGGAAGGTTACGACTTATAGATACTGCTTCGATGAGACTCAAACGATGTCTGTAGGTAACGTCTTTGTAAATATTCCGACACGCTATGGGCGTTTAACATTAGACGGAAACATATCTAATCCTATTAAAGTTACAGAAACCTTAGAAAGGTTAATTGGTGGAACTAATTATGTGGATACGCTATCAGTTACCCAGACACTTTACTCTTGGTTCAATTACAATAATGATCCTGTAATATTGTCTGATGCTCAAGGTTCCGTTCTATGGTATCAGCCAGTTTTTCCCTCAAAAGTTATAAAAAAAATTGGCAATTTAGGCTCTTGGCAAACTTTGATAGAGTTTACTAATTACGATGCTAAAGGTAATATTCTAGCTTATAAAACGCAGGATGGACAAGTACAAAATTTTACATATTATGGAGTATCTGATTTAGGTAAAGTCAACTTGGTTAAGACAGCTTCCAATAATTTAGGTCATATCAATAGTTATGACTACAAAGCTTTAGTTGGTCTTCTAAGTATGAAAGATGTTAATGGTAAAATAACATCTTATACCTATGATACGTTTCAACGTCTTAAAACAATTAGTGATCAAATAGGTACATTAAAAGAATACTCATATCATTATGCCGGTCAACCTATAGAAAATGCTATAGTTACATCCCCAACAATTCCAAATTTGAGCTGTGTTTTGTGTACGCCAAGTATATATCTAACATTAGATGCCTCCAAGTTAATAACGACCAGTCCTGCTACAACACTCACCACAAATGTGAGTTCTAATGTGGGTACATGGACTATGACAAGTAGCGACGCATCATGGTTAACTGTTACAGGAACTGGTAATAATAATGGGATATTGACTATGAAAACTACTGCAAATACAGGGGGTAATCCTCGATATGGAACCATTACAGTCTCTAGTTCTGTGGGAGGGATTACACAAAAACTAATAATTGGACAATCATCAGCTACGAAATCTGCTAGAGAAGCAGTGCTAGAAACGATGGAAAAAGCTACTTCAGAACCTAATGAGGACTTACAGCTAGTGATTGCACCTAATCCTAATAATGGGTTATTCAAAGCCCAATTCATTTTACCAGAATCTCTATCAATTAACATTAATGTTGTCGATAGTCAAGGGTCTAGTGTATACAGTCAAGATTTGCTAGGAAATGAAGGGGCAAATGAATTGTTGATTCAGCTAGATAAACAGCCTGCTGGAGTATACTTTTTGTTATTGACCTATAAAAATAAGCAAGTTGCAACGAAAATTTTAAAATGGTAGTAATGGAATATTGTTATCATTTTAAAACAAAAATCTCTCATAAATTCTATAAAACCTGATACTAAAATGATTTTTTATATAAATACCAGATCCTTTAAGTGGTGTACTGGGCTTACCTTGTTATGCTCAGTTTTTCTACGAATATCAATACAGGCTCAGTCTGGAGCTGTTAAAAATCAAAATTTTATTCGTGAAAGTTCTTATCTGCAAGCTACTGTGGCTGCTACTAATTATAATGATCCCAATCAAGTTCAACATAAAATTACTTATTTAGATGGTTTAGGAAAGCCTATTCAAACCGTTATTCCATTTTTGGGTATTGCAGGGCAAGATATTGTTTCGGCAGTGGAGTATGATGCTTTTGGAAGAGAATCAAAAAACTATTTACCTTACCCCGTAGTTGGAGGGAAAGGTGATTATTCAGCTATTTATAATACCGCCACTGCTGGTCAGTCTTTTTATAATGATAAAAGACCTTTTAATCAGAAAGTATATGAAGATTCACCTCTGAATCGAGTCGTAAAGCAAGCTGGTGCAGGTAATGAATGGGCTTTTGATGCTTCCCCAACTATTTTCACCGATAGAACAGTAAAATCTAAAACGGTTACAAATATTGCCAATGAGGTAATTATGTTTAATGTAATGACATCTGATGGGTCTGGTAAAAGTTATGTTGCAGGAGTTTATCGCCCAAACTTTGGAGGGTTTGACATTTTTGTTACTAATAATACGTATCCTGCAAATACACTTTTAGTAAAAGAACTACGAGATGAAAATAACACTACAGGAACAGGAGGTAATCGTAGTAGAGAATATACAGATCGTCAAGGAAAACTTATCTTGAAGAGAACCTATGATGCAAATAATAGTGAATACGATACATACTATTTGTATGATATTTATGGACAACTAAGGGCTGTAATGCCTCCAAAACTATCAGCCTACTTCAAAAATATATATCCCCAAGCAACTCGTTTCTTTGCTTTTACCAATCTCGCATTCGTATATTGTTATGATGATCAAGGGCGTTTGACCAAGAAAAAAATACCTGACACTGATTGGACTATAATGACTTATGTGGGGGCGACGAACTTAATTGCTACTCAAACGGACGCTAATGGTACTATAAGCTATTTTATTTATGATGGTTTGAATCGTTTAACAGAAAGAGGAATTGTATTAGGAGGTATTAACCAATGGTTAGTGAAAAACTTCTATGATGGGGTTAGACCAACAACGAATAATGGTACTGTAACTACAACCAGTACTTATAATAATATTGACTCACAGAATGATAAAGGAAAATTGACAGGTATCCAAAGTAGAATATTGAATTCAGATGGAACATTAGCTTCTCTAACATTTCCGCTTACACAACACTTATTTTATGATAATAGGGGACGTACTGTAAAAACGTATAAAGAAACATATAATGGGACATCTGTGATGTATGAGACAGCATACTTTCAGTTAGATTATATAGGAAAGGTGTTAGAAAGTAAAATAGAGCATCGTATTGGTAGTAACAAAGTAATACAGACTATAGAAAATTACTTATATGACCATGCAGGGCGATTGAAAAGTACTTGCCATGCACTTAAGGAAATGGATGGAAATGGTGTTATAACTTATTCTGAGACTCCACATTTGCTTAATTGTATGAAATATGATGAGATAGGACGGTTGATTCAAAAAAATGTGGGTAAATTACCTGCTGCTACTTTAGCTAAAGAAACAACAAAAGGTGCTGCTGAAGCTATAATGTATGGATATAATGTTCGAGGTTGGTTAAACTATATATGGGGATTTCGTAAGCCTGATAATACTAATCCTTATGCAGGAACACAAAACTTTAATTTTAATTTAGATTATACTGCTGTTGGGCAATTTAATGGTAATATTGGTAAGTTAACATGGAATGGAGCTGCAACAACCTATAATTATGACGGATTGAATCGTTTAAGTTTAGTTATTCCAAAGACTAGTGGTCAACATACGGAAAGCGTATCTTATGATGAAAATGGGAATATCACTAACTTAACTCGTACCTTATCTGGAACACAAGTCGATAATCTTAGCTACAATTATAATATTTATTCTAATAAATTATTAACTGTAACTGACGCATCAGATAAAACAAAAGGCTATGTAGATATAAATGCTGTAAATGATTTTACGTATGATCTTAATGGTAATTTGATAAATGACAAAGATAAAAATATCACAGTGAGTTATAACGTTCTTAATTTAGTAAGACAAGTGACAGGAAGTACAACTCAGAACTATGTTTATGATGGTAACGGTTCAAAACAAGCTCAATATAATGGGAGTCAGTGGAAAGGATACTTAGGTGCAGGCGAGTATATCAATAATAGTTTGTATCGTTTAGGAACGTCTGAAGGTTATATTATGCTAAATACCAATTATGTTGCAGGTAGCACAACTGGGAAATATAGCTATTTTTATAGTTTAAAAGATCATTTAGGAAATGTCAGATCAGTAGTTACAGATGACAAAGATGCTACGGAGGTTCAAAGTAGTGATTATACAGCATTTGGCGTTGCTGTAACAACTCCTAACAAGGATATTAATAAATATTTGTATAATGGGAAGGAGTTGCAAGACGGAACTAATTGGTTGGATTACGGAGCAAGAATGTATCAACCTGAATTAGGAAGGTGGATGACGATAGACCCATTAACTGAAAAAAGTAGGTGGTCTAGCCCGTTTACTTATGGCAATAATAATCCGATTAAATTTATCGATCCAAATGGAATGGAAGCAATTGGTGCAGATGGACTTACTAGTCAGCAATGGTTAGAGAATAAGGGTGATGAGGAAAAGAATAAGCAATCAAGGAATGCAAATCAAGGAAAATCTGTTGCTAATGTTAATAAATCAACGGATTATGATAATTTAGCCGAGGGAACTACTGTAACTTCTGGTATTTATGCAGGGACAAAACTACAAGGGATATCTGTTAAAGGAAGACGGAGAAATATATTTGACCAAATAATAAGCACATTCAGGGGAACAAAATATAATAATAGATACTTCCCTAGAAATAGTAATGATAATAATGACTATAATCCTGTTCAATTTCCTCCGATGGGTGGATTTCAGATACAGTACAATCTACCAATGGGTTATTATGGAGGGTTTGGTTATGTATCATATAATGGAAAAGGTTCTTTTTATACAGTATATAACCCATTGCAATTAAGCTCCTCATCTCTATCAGGTATAGTATCAGGTGCAGCTCCGCATTTTGCATCTGTTAAGGAGGGCATATCATTTAATATGTTTGTTGGTTATCCTATCGGTAAAGGATCATCTCTAAGTGATTTTGGTGGATGGTCTGCTGGGGGAAGTGGGCAGTATGGATTAGGTTTGGGATATAGCGAAGGCATTAATTTTAACAGTCAATCAGATAAATTTGAAAGGCTTCAAAATAATCAACCAGGTTTTCGAACATATGGTTTGTTATTTGGACCGGATGCTGGTGTTGGTGGAGAGATTAGTAAAACCACTTTATTAAATGATTAGATAGGCAATAATGATATTTTCATAGAATAGTCTCGTTGTTTTACACATTGAAATAAAATGTTACATGTATTTTTGAAATGTTTACTTGTATTGTGATAGTATACAAATGGTTAAAGCAGTGTTTATCAAAAAATGGCTATGATTTTACGAATTACTTAACTGTAATTAATAGATTTTCACTACCTTATAAGGGTATAAAAACACAGATTTGATAAATATGAAAGATGTTAAGAAAGTAGTTTTGGTAGTAGGTACTCTTATTGGAACTTATTTTTTTTTTAAAATTCTGATAAGAGGTTCTTTTGATTACGAATACGAAAGAAACTTTAATGTAGTAGTAACAGAGAAACCTGAAAGAAATAATTATAATAAAGGGTTTTATGAATATCCTTGTCTAGATTTAGAAGAAACAAAACATTCTATTACTATTAGTGGAAGGTCTCTTTATGAAGTTATTTTACCGAAAGATACTCTTGTGAAAAAGCAAGAAGACTCGTGCTTTTATATTAAGAGGAAAGACTTAGTTCTGAAATTATCGATTGGTGACGGGGCTATTATTGATACTATAAGGAGCCGTAAGAGTAAAGTTATTTTATAAAACAGTGCTTTAATAAATGAGTTATTGTGGCATCTTAAAAATACTCTAAAAAACAAACATTGATAGTCATCAATGTCTATATGTATTAAATATAATAAGGTGAGATCAGGCTGATGTAAAACAAGTATTTTTATCGAATAATAAGTCAATTTACAGCTAAAGCGTAGATAAAACATATCTTAGAAATAACTATATCGACAGGTTTTTACTGTTATGTTCATTTAACCGTTATGTTTCATTATTATACTTCATAATTTTTATACGATAGTATTTTATATAGATATAACTAAGAAAAGGGTAGTAGTAGTTACAGTAATTTCTGTCGAAGAACTAATTCTCTAATTCTTCAAAATTAGTCAATAGCTGTTCTAATATTTTATAAAATACCAAACACCTGATTAATCTTTATCACTATTTATTTTTAAAAAGATTTTAAACTCATTTTTTATATGAAAAAAATAATTATATTATGCCTTTTGGCAATCTATTTTAGTGGAAAATTGCCAGCACTAGGACAAAAATATTTACCTTCTATATTACCTCCTTCTCCTAATGCAGCAAGTATAGGCACATATGGTAATATTCCAATGAATCTAAGTTCTGGATTACCTACTGTTAATTTACCATTATATAGTGTAAGTGAAGGACGTATAAATGTTCCTATTAACCTAGCTTATAATTATTCAGGTTATAGACCATCGGAAGAGATTAGTACAATAGGTAGAGGATGGTCTCTACAAACAGGAGGAATTATCACTAGAGTTGTAAAAGGAGGAATTGAAGATGAATGGGTAAGTGCGTCAGGTAAGGAAACAGGAGGGGGATATTTAGTATCTGGTTCTAAGTTAGCATATGCTATGAACCCAGCTACAGGAGTTTGGAATTGTAACCCTGATATTGATAGTAAGTGTATTAGAACTGGTGGTATTGGGACACAATGGGATGGAGAACCCGATTTATTTCATTTTTCATTTGGGAACATTAGTGGTAAGTTCTTTTTTGGATCAGATGGTAAAATCCATATTGTTTCGGAACAAAAACTAAAGATAGAATATGTAACTACATCTTATTTTTTTAATACATATTCCCGGAATGGAAAGACTAATAATATTATTCATTGGCAAATTACTTCCGAAGATGGCACAATTTATAAATTTGGATTTCCTAATGAATCGACACATACAGCCAAAAATATAGAATATACTATTGCTAGTAGGGGAGGGTATCAAGATGAGATTATTAGCTCTTGGTGTTTATATGAAATTCGGAATGTCTATGGCGATGTAGTTACGTTTAAATATGCTAATGATTTTTTGGATCCAATCAAAAACATTAGCAAACAGAGGCAGACATTATCGGGTTGGGAATCATATGTTTCTGGACAAGGAGGATCTAATTTTTCTGAATCAATGAGGAGTGATGAACAGCAACCATCTACATCTTTTACATATAATTTCCCAGGAAGTCGGAATACAGAAAATGCAATTACTGAAATTAATGGTACAAATTTTAAAGTTAAATTTAACTATATTGAAAAAAGTGAACAAATTGTTATAGGATGGTCGCCAACTACGTATAAATTACTAAAAGGGATTGATATTTATGCACAGACGTCCAATCCTTTAATTGTCAAATCATTTCAATTAAAGCATACAGAAGATAATCGAAGAGCCTTGTTAGATTCATTAAAAGAAGTTAATAATGTGGGTGTTTTAGAAAAGGCTCACAAATTTGAATATTTTGGGACCATTCCATCTTCAATTAATGGATTTACAAGAAGTATAGATTTTTGGAATTATTATAATGCAGCTCCAAATACTTCTTTTCATCCCTACAATTCCAATCGACAACCTAATTTAGCTACTACTAAAATAGGTGCATTAATTAAAGTTACTTACCCTACAGGTGGTAGCACAACGTTTGATTATGAATTGAATGAGTTTAGTTATGTTAGAGATAAATTATATAGTGCCAGTGACAATACTAATTTACATAAGAAAACGATAGGAGGTTTACGTGTAAAATCGATGACAGATAATCCTGTTCAGGGGAGTGTGATAACTAGATTTTATAAATATCAAGATTTTTCAAACGCAAATTTGTCTAGTGGTGTTGTTGCAGAAGTTATGAATTCGTACGCCTATAAAATAGCATTACCAATTGTATGTTCAAACTTTGCAGGCTCAGGCACTTCTACGTTTGAGTCTGTTATTAGTAATATATTTTCTTTTGGTTTTGTAGGAAATGGATCTTGTCCTCCTAATAATATTATTTACTATAGCGTTTTTAAATCTGAACCATATAATGTGATGGCTTCAGTTCCTGTTTATTATAAAAATGTGATAGACTCATTAACAAATAATAGTAAAAGCTATCATACATTCACTTCTCACACAGATTTTTCTGATTTTCTAGGAGTATCCTATGGATTAGGTGATAATACAGTGGGTTCATATTCGACAAAAGATTTTGCTAGATCGTTACCAAAGAATATTAGGTACTATGCTGGTAATAAATTAGTGTCAGAAGTTATCACTGATTATACTATAGTAGATAAGCATAAAGCCCCCGTATTGTATACAGAACCCGTATTTACACGATCAACAACAGGTGAGACGCTCTTCAGGGTAAAAGGATTGAATACATATTCTGGTTTTCTAAAAAAAATCTCAGAACGAAAGATTATTTATAATCAATAGTGATATATAAAATACTTATATTGTTCAACTCTTCCATCCTGTACGTAAGCAGGATAGAAGAGTTTTTTGTTAAAACACGCTATTATTTGATAAGTTGGCTTCGTTTTTGATAAGATTAAGAATAACACTAAACCAGAAAATATGTTTTTATCCTCATTACCTCCAAAACTATTGGTGGCTTCTAACAGTGAAAAAAATGTCCAAATGTTTGTAACCCTCCGTTCTGAGGTGATGTTTGAAGTTATTAAGGTAGCTGAAAAGTATTCGGATATTTGTCTCTACTTGCAACAGTTACGTCCAGATTATCTTTTAGTCGATAGTACAATGGCTAGTTCAATTGGAAAACCTTTCTTTGATTTATTACTTTTACATCAAATCACAACCAAGATTATTGTGTCTACCAGAGATACACTTGTAATAAAGCAGTTGAGCTTTTCAAGCTATTTCAACGGAAGTATTTTGCAAGAAGGTATAAGTCAATGTGAGTTTGTTATGTGTTTAAAATCAATATTTAAAGGGAATAAATTAGTTTATGCTTATAGGGTTAATACTCCTAACGTAATATTATCAGAGGGATTAAATGAGGAAAAATTAAATTTCCTTTCAGAGAGAGAGCAAGAAGTTTGGAACTTATTATTAAATGCCAATTCTGAGCAGGAAATGGCTGATAAACTTTATATTAGTGTGCAAACTGTTCGTAAACATAAGAGTAATATTGCTGATAAACTAGGTATTAAACATAAGAAAAGATTAACTCGTTTTGCCTTCGAATACGCTCGAAAAATAGTATGAAATATAATTTAAATTATGAAAAAAATTCTTTTTTTATTGTTGATGTTCACTGAATTGTCAAGTTGCAACTTTTCGACAAAACTTACTCTTCTTGAGGAAGTAAAGCCTGCAGACAAATTTTCAAGAGATTTTATAGAAAAAATTATTATCGACTCAATGGATAGTTCTTATACTAAACTAAATCCAGAAATTATCAACGATAATACACAGCGGTTTATATCAAATGTACGTTTCATTACCAGAGGTACAACGGTACATAAGTATTCAATTGTAGAAGAAAATGCGAGAGCTGGGTATATTTCAGGTATAGGAGACTTTTTAAACTATAGACTTGGGTATGAGTATGAATTTAAGAACGGTAAGAATGTTTTGTTTATCGTCACAATCAAAGAAAAAAATAGTAAATTTTCGATTTTAGCTTTCGATGGACAAATACTTGATGCACCACTTTCTGAACTCACTAAATTCAAATTTTGGGATAAACCATTTCAAAACTATATTTTTCTTACCCTTTTAATATTAGTTCTTACTTTTATTTTAGTTACTATTATTTTAATGTTACGGAGTAAAATAACTAGAAAGAAAAAATATATATGGTCATTTCTGATTTTGTTCGTAAATATCCCCCATTTTATGATAAATTGGAACTCTGGGTTAATTGATTTTCAATTGCTAGATTTTGCAATTCTGGGTGTAAGTATTGGACAACCAAGTCTCTATTCTTCTTGGTTTTTATCATTTGGTATTCCTATTGGCGGATTATTATATTGGTATAGGCGTGAAAATTTGCTTAGAGAGTTTGAACAAAAAAGTAAGGAATATAATCAGTAGTTGGTGCACTACCTATTAAATTGTGTCAGGCAAAAGTTTAACAAACTGAAACAGGTTAATTAGTCTAATCCCTCTATTTCCCAAGAATAATTAAAAATTATTCTTGGGAAATAGAGGGATTAGTTTTGAAAGGGTAATAACTAGCAATATAGTGTTTGAATGATTCCTTGGAATCGTTTTGAACCATTTGGTGTACCGTATCTATATCCACGGCAGAAGCCACATACGCCCCTATTTCAATGAGTTTTTTGGCTCTTAGTTTTCGCTGTTCTTTTATGTTAGAAGCTTTCAGCTCTTTCAATTTATTTTCGAGCATTTTAATTTGCTCCTCTTTGGTGAATTTTGCCATGAGATTATTAATTAAAAAAAATGATACAACGCTATTTTACTATAAAATTATTTTAAAAGTAATAGAATAAAAATATATCAAAAATAAAATATTAAATTTAAAAAATTAAACCGTTAAAAAGTCTGAATAGCCCAAATACGCATTGAATAAAAATAAGTACTCGTTACACATCGACTTTTTTATTCAACGCTCCTTTGGGGTCTTGCAGACGGCTTGCATCAATGTCAAAAGGATTTGTACACGTATCACATAGCAATCATGGTAGCGTAGATTATTATCTACGAGAGGGAGAGTGTCTATGTTTTCGAGATTCAAAGTCGGCAGTGAAAGACGAAGTATTGTCTAATTGGTTAGCGATAGAAAAGAATGAGAAATTGGGTAATAAAGAGTTAGGAATTCGAGGTAGGCATGATGCCCGAGTTCGGACGAATTATATTTTATCTATGCCCAACTCCTTAACTGCTGAGGAATGTTTAGAACGAGTCCAAAACATCATTGAGCAAACGCCTATAGCTCAATGCCATTATACAATGGTTACTCACAAAGGGGAAAAGGACAGTATTAAAAATCAGCACGTTCATTTATTGGTCAACGAGCGTATTCTAGCGACTCAAAAGAAAGACCGAGAGATGCAACGAAAAGTGTGGTTAGATAAAGTATTCAAACCACTTTATGAAAAAGAGTTTAAACCAGAGTTTGAACTAGGTGCTACGGTAGCCCCCCGAGAGCGTATCACTCAGGCACTCTTTGAGGCAGACCGTTCACTTGCTCGCAGTGGGATAAAAGTACATCAAGAGCAGATGAATACAGCAGCAAAGAAGAGCAAAGATGCTTTAGTCTTACAACAATTAAAATCGTTTGGAAAGCGTTTGGCATCGAAAGAAGAGCGTAAAAAGTCGGAGCCAGTTCAAGCACCCGTAGAAGAACATTTTATAAAAGAGCCTTTTATTGAAGAGGAGCAATTACTCAAAGAACAAGAAAAGAGTGCTGTCCCTGTTAAAGAGCCGAGGGAGCAGCTGGAAAAACCGAAACCAACAATCCGAAGACGTTTATAATTTTTACGAATGGAAACACCTGAAGAAGAAGACTTCTTATTGGAAGCCTTTGAGCAATTAAACAAACAATTATCGAATTTATCCGAGCAAGAGAAACGAGCTGTCGCACGAGAGCAAGTATTAGCCGAAAAGCAACGTCAATTTATCGAGGAGCATCAAAAGATGCTCGTTCAATCAAACAAGTTTCATTCAAGCGTATCCGAGATAGAAACTCGAATGAAGACGTACTTATCGAGTTACTTTGAGCGATTGCCCAGGGAAACGACCGTTATCACGGAAAAAAGATTTACGATTGAGCAGCATACAAAATACTTACTTTTGTTAGTCTTTTTAGTTGTGCTGCTGAGTAGCGTGCTAGTTTACTTTGCAAGCCCCCGTGTGGACGTAGTTCGATTAGAATATCAAGCCCAACGGATAAGAGAGCTGGAAGACAAGCTTGATTACATGGAGCGAAAGAACCCTAAAACGTCCCGAAATTACGAGGAAGAGAAGGCAGCTCGCTAAGCTATCAAAAAGGGTATATTTTTTATCCCCTCTTAAATCGGCTTAAAATTAGTTTTTAGGTTCAAAAAAGTATATTTGTAAAGGAACTCCTTTTTGATAGCTCATTATGAATAATCAACCTTATTGTCAAGTAAAGCGGGTCGCCTTATATGCAAGAGTTTCGACTCTTGATAAAGGTCAAAACCCAGAGACACAGCTCGTCCAATTACGTCAATATGCTCAAGCTCGTAATTTTGAAATAGTCTCTGAATTTATAGACTACGCTTCTGGTACGAGTGAAGATAGGACACAGTATAAATTGATGATGGCGGCGGCTAAGAAAAGAAAACTAGATGTTATTTTAGTTTGGCGTTACGATCGTTTTGCTCGTTCCACTCAAGCATTAGTAAATGCTCTAAAAGAATTCCAAAGTATAGGCATTGACTTTATTTCCTATCAAGAGAATATTGATACTACTACGCCTACGGGTGAGCTGATATTCCATGTGATGGCATCGCTGGCTCAATTTGAAAGTTCCTTAATTAGTCAAAGAGTTAAGGCAGGAATGGCAAGAGCCAAAGCACAAGGTAAGCAGATTTCTCGTCCTCCATTAGCAAAAGACTTACAACAAAAGATAGTAGATTTAAAAAAAGAAGGTTTATCAATGAATAAGATTTCAAAGGTACTGGGCATAGCTTATGGTACAGTTTATAATTACTTAGGGAAGAATAGTACTAAGTAAAATGCTAAATATTGTACTTTTTGAATTAAAAGTAAGTCTAGGCGATTCGTAATCTGCTGTTAGCGTTTTTAATTAAAGTCTTAGCGAATGGAAAGTAAGTTTAGGCGATTCGTGTATTGCTGTTAGCGTTTTTGATTAAAGTCTTAGCGAATTTAAAGCAAGTCTAGGCGATTCGTGTATTGCTGTTAGTGTTTTTGATTAAAGTCTTAGCGAATGGAAAGTAAGTC
>JARXAV010000122.1 GCA_029865665.1 Flectobacillus sp.
ACATATACAAAACGACATTCCTTTTCTTGCGGTATTCTAAAATCAAAAAGCGTTGCTTCTTCTGGCTTAAAAACAGGCTCATCCGTTTCGATTACCCAACCCAGAAAATGTTGAAGCATATTTTGATACGCTTCTTTCTGAAAACTCGGAACAGAAACGCTATCAAACAGATACTCTTTGGCTTCAAAAATACCTTTGTCGGTGTGTACCTTTCCCCCGTTTTCAGATTCATCTATATCTAAAACATTAGCTTGAACGAAGGAAATAGCTGGATTTTGGGTTAGTTCTTTCCCAATAAAGTCATAAAAATCAACGGCACGAATCATCTTATAACGATACTTGCCTAGGGATAACAAGCGGACGAAACGCTCAACTCCATGAAACCATAAATGTTGCCATTTTCGAAAAACAATAGACTCAAATGCAGATGTTTCTTTTTCCCAAAAACACCATGTATGGTCATTCTCTTGCTTTATATCTCGGTCGATTAGCAAGATTTTTTTATCCCGTAATGAACTCCTATTCAAATAGTAAGCTAAGGATAGCCCAGCCATCCCTCCTCCCACTAAAATATAATCGTAACGATTTTCCATGAATAAGAAATGATGTTGATATGATGTTGGATTTTGGATGGCTCAGGGATTAAAATCCCTGCTTACTGCATCGTTCGTCTCTACGAGACTTGAAAATTTACGCTATCAGGGTCTTTGACCGCTTTCGGGGTTGTTAGTATCCTACACTTAATTAACCTGATACTCCCCGTTACTTTTTACCGAAACACGGGGTAAGGTATTCGTCTTATCGAAGTAATCATATCCCTTTTTCAAAGACTCCCAAAAACGGATAAATTTATTGGCATCTGCGGGTTTTCCTCCCGACCAGATTGTCCAATATTCTAAAAACTCATTACTGCGAGCAATTGTTTTGAGTTCTTCAAAATGCACATCGTCTAATTTTGAGGGAAAAATATGGACAGGAATTTGAGTTTGTCCCGCATTACGAGCTTCAACAGCGTAGAGATATACCTCCTTAATTTTATCGTCTGTTACGGGAATACAACCCACAGTCATTGCAGCTCCATGAATAAAAATATCATTTCCGAGATTTCCTTTTACTCCCAAAATACGGTCAGATTGGTTAGGGTAATTAACCCCAAGCGATAGATGAAAATTACTGATGGGATTGTACCGTTCTATGACATAAAACCCTTCTGGAATTTGCATATCGCCTTGCTTGCGTTTAGGGCCAAAGTTACCCGCATAGCCCGCAATCGGATAGCTGACTAGTAATTGGAAATGAGCATCCGTCTCATTTTTTGCCCATACTTCAAAAAGGCGTTCCTTTTTTAACGCCCTAAAAAACAGACGTAAATGTTCGGGAGCAATTCCCTTCGCAGCCAACAAAGCAAAAGCCGCCTGAGACTTCTCGTCATAGGCGGCTTTTACTCGTTCATATTTCAATTGCTGCGTTTTAAAATCATCTGTCGAAAATGACATCATAAAGCACAAAAAGAGAATTGATAGAACAGATTTCATACGGACAAAGGGCAAACGGGTTTTAACCCGTAAATGGGATAAACTGGATAAAACCCATGAAAAGTATGTAACGAGTAGTCGTTAGTTTAACGTAATAGTATTAGTTACTGTCGGAGTATCGAAGTAAATGAAGCCCCCTATAACCTAATACCTAAAACCTCATACCTACTCCGCCTTCCAGACAATTTGTTTTTTGTTTCCTACAATAAATACTACACGAGTAGGGCTAGGTAGTAAAATCAAGCGAGCAGTAGCGATAGGGTCTTCTACGTATTCAACCTCTACGCCTGCACCTTTACCCACCTCAATACCACCGTCTTTAGCTACCACAAATTTC
Source organism: Flectobacillus sp. (assembly GCA_029865665.1). The sequence goes on from JARXAV010000122.1 coordinate 1,873, forward strand.
TTCGCTAAGTAAGCTGTTGGTAACAACACATCCGACTCGGGGCAATATTCGTCGTGAATTTCTTTCAAAATACCCTCTAAAAAGTCGCCATATTTATCATTGAAATCATCTTCTAAATCATGTAATGCCTCTTCTACATCATCGTAATCGGCATGGTCATAGCCCATTTGGCTCAATTCAACACGCTTTTCAAATAAAGCTAATAAATCATCGTCGAGTTCTTGAATGTTCATATAAAAAGTCTTTTTAGTCTTCTGTGGTCTTGAAACACAACCTTCGAATTGGTTTTTTTACAAAGTTGCGTACAACATTGCTCAATCTCAAATTAATTGAGAAAAAATTTCAAGAGATTTATGTATAGATTGCAAATCTATGAACCAGTTTTGATGAGATTACGAATCTCGTCTAGCGACGGATTTAAAGTCTCAACTCATAAACATTCAACTCCTACACACTCACCCACAGTCTAAACTGTTCTGTCAGGCTATTTTAAATATGACCTTTCCGCTTTCTTAATTTATTAAGTATCTTTGGGCAATTACTTCAAAACGTTGTTATAGACTACTACATAACTTCTTGGAACAAAACCTTATAGGTTTTTTGCGGATTGAAATTCTACTAAGTTATGTCGCACGCTATACCATCAACAAAACAGCCTTATAAAGTTGAAACACCTGTCAACGATTTTGTGTTTTAGCTTTGTAATCACATAAAAATTCGTAATGTCTCATTCGTAACCAATCGCATTACGCCCGTACAATGGATGTCAATACACATAATGCAACGCTATGGAAAGAGTTTAAAGAGGGTGATAGCCAAGCACTTGGTAAACTAGCTACCAACCATTATCGGGTGTTATTCAACTATGCGACCAAGTTTGCCAAAGACAAAGAACTCATTAAGGATTGCATCCAAGACCTTTTTTTATACCTCTGGGATCACCGTGAAAATCTCCAAACATCGCCTTTTGTTACCATTTATTTATTAAAGTCTTTACGCAATAACCTCTTCAAAAAACTACAGCAAGAAAAGAAAGCTTTTACCGACGAATTCGACACAGAATTACCTGTTTCGGAAGGAGTTACGGCAGAATCAGACATCATTGAGTTGGAGTTATTCTATGAAAATGAGCTTAAAATAAAAAGTATTTTGTCGTCTTTGCCCAAAAGACAACAGGAGGTAATTTTCTTGAAATTTTACGAAGGATTAAGCATCGAAGAAATTGCGGAAATCATGGATATGAACCGCCAATCGGTGTCCAATCTACTCCAACGAGCCATTCAAAACCTAAAACACAATTGGTTTTTAGCCTTTCAACTTTTCTATTTTATGTATCGGTCTTCCCTCTAGCAGGTGACTTTAGTCGCCTGTATAAAAACATAAAAATCTTTCTCAAAAAATCTTCTCTTCACATTCCGCTGATAATCAGGGCCTAATATTAAAGCTATTTTAAAATAGTATTAATTCAAAAAAAAATATTGATTTAAGTGAGTATCTACTAACACTTCTCGGCTATTTCTGATTATAGGGCAAAATAATACTAATTATTCTATGTTAGATTACACACAATATACAGCAAATGACTTTGCATTAGATAGCAGTTTTAGGAAATGGGTACTCAAAAAAGAAGCAACAGCAACGCTTTTTTGGGACAACTGGCTCGTGCAACATCCTGAAAAAAAAGAAACCATTGCTTTAGCACAACAAATTGTATTGTCCTTGCGAAATGCTCAAGAGGAAATAAGCGAACATGAAATTGAGATAGCCATTGCACAATTAGTCAATGCGGCTGAACAGCGTAATATCAAGGTTATTCCATTCTTCCAACGCTTTTCGGTACGTGTGGGCATGGCGGCATCCTTGTTTCTAATTCCTTTTTTAGCGTGGATATTTTTTGTAAAAACGAGTCAAGAACCCTCAACTGTATATACTGAAAGTGTCGCTCAACTTGCCCAAGAGACCCGTATCAACGAAGTCGTAACAACGGCGAAACAAACACAACTCGTTACCTTGCCCGATGGGTCGAGCGTGATGCTTCAACCCAATAGCCGTTTGAGTTATCCGAATCAATTTACGAGCGAAAAACGAGAGGTAGTCCTTTCGGGAGAAGCGTTTTTTGAAGTAGCGAAGAATGCCAATCAGCCCTTTTTTGTATATGCCAACGAAATGGTTGCGAAGGTTTTAGGAACAAGTTTTACCATTAAGGCTTTTGCCAAAGACAAAGAAGTTCAAGTAATTGTTAAAACAGGTAAAGTGGCGGTATTCAGCCAAAAAGATGGTCAATTTACCGAGAAAGCAACTCAAAAAGCACTCACAGGCTTAGTGATACTACCCAATCAACAGTTAATTTATAAACGTCCAGAAGGGGCATTTACGAAAACAATTGTGGCGGAAACTACCTTGGCTCAACTACCAGCCATTCAGACTCAAAACTTTGTCTTCAAGCATGCGTCTCTGGAAGAAGTATTCAATACCCTCGAACGCTCCTACCCTATCAAGATTGTCTATGACCCAGCGTTAATGGCGTCTTGCGAACTGAATGCCACCTTAGGCGACGAACCTCTGATGGAAAAAATAGCCCTTATCTGCAAAGTCATCGAAGCTAGTTATGAGGTAAAAGATGAGCAAATTATCATTCATGGGAAAGGATGCAATTAGTAATGTTGAATGCGTAATGATTAATTAGTGCTAAACGAATGATTCCAATAGGTTCTTAATTTTAAACACTGATTTAGCGAATTATCCAATGAACATATCCTGTAAATCGCCTCCGCAGTAAAGAGGCATCTAATAAAGTAAAAAAGTCGATGATGCTACCAACATCATCGACCGTACTATCCCAAAAGTTCTCAGGCTTTTCTCCATCAATTATATTGATGACAGGGATTCTTTTTTGTCAGTTTAAAACCAACAATCCAAAATTATGTCAAAAACCCGACAATTCACTAAGATTCCGATCAAGATTATGCGAATCTCCTTAGCTCAACTCTTCATTTCCATTTTGTGCATCTCGTTTGCCAATGCTGGAAATGTAAACGCACAAGAAATACTTGGGCGTAAAGTTAGTTTAACTGCTTATAATCAAGAGGTTGAAAAAATCCTCGAACAAATTGAAGCGACGGCGAATGTGAAATTCATGTACAGCCCTCAATTGATTTCGGCTAGTAGAAAAACCAGTATTTCTGCCAAACAAGAAAAACTATCAGTCTTGTTGGATGACTTACTACGTCCTTTAAAAATCAATTATGAAGTGGTGGATAGCAAGATTTTGCTTAACAGAGCTTCAACTACCAATATAGACGCTCAAGTAATTGAGCAAACCATCAAAGGAAAAATTACCGATGCCGAAAAAGGTGAAGGCATTCCTGGGGCAAGTATTGCCATCAAAGGAACGTCGAAAGGAACGGTTTCTGACGAAAATGGTAATTACACCTTAACTGTACCCAACGAAAAAGCCGTTTTGGTCATTACATCGGTGGGCTACAGCCGTGAAGAGGTTTTAGTGGGCAATCGTTTTACAGTAAATATTAGCCTAAATCCAGACACCAAAAACCTAAACGAAGTGGTGGTTGTGGGTTATGGTACACAGAAAGTAACAACCGTATCGGGGGCTATTTCTACCGTAAAAGGAAGCGATATTGAGAAATTAAAACCTGTTAGACCAGAAGATGCCCTACAAGGAAGAGCCTCTGGGGTAACAGTCATTTCGAGTGGTTCGCCAGGTTCAAAACCAACGGTTCTGATTCGTGGA
>JARXAV010000002.1 GCA_029865665.1 Flectobacillus sp.
CAATTACGGGATTCGCTTTTTTCTTGTTCAATAGTTCTCGATAAGCACGTTCGGTACTCACTCCAAGTACACCATCTTCGTTATAATCCAGATTAAACCAATTAAACGGTGCTTTATGAAGAACTGGATTTAAATATTGACCATCACTCTTATTTAAAACAAGAGTAAACACAGCAATTAATATTGCTATTTTGTGACTTTTCATCTTAGGAGGATTGTTTCATAGCTTTGAGCGGATCAACTCTCACATACATCTTTCCCTGTCATATTACTGACTAGTTCACCGACAAATGTAAAACTTACAACGATTCAAGGCTTATTAAATACATGAGGTTGTGTAAAAAGTCAAAAGTTTATCAGCGACCATCGCAAAATAATATTTTCAGAATACAATTTAACGGAATATTATTCGGCACAAAATGCGTTAAACGTTAACCTTACACTTTTTACACACCTTCAATAACTACGTACTAGATAAATCAATGACGTGAGAGATCGAATTATTCCTCTCTCACATCCTCTTACAGGCTATTTTACACGCATGGTTTGCTTAACAGTCTTAAACTTCCATGTTCTTTCATCTTCCTCTTTCAACTCAATTGGTACATTGTCTGGACTCAATACAATACAAGTGATATAGGCAACATCATTTCCTAATTGATTCTTTGGTTCTGAAAGGGTACGGAAATGATTTGCTTTGGCTGCATAATAAATGGGTTCTAAATCTTCACACAAGAAGCCTAGGGAAACATTCAAACTTGCATCATTTGGCATAACAACTTCTTCTCTCATCCAGCCTAACGCTTCTGGCTCTGAAAGTATGATTTTTTGATTGCCAATTTGAAGAACCGCAGAGCGATCTTTTTTCTGAACAAGGCTTGCCCCTAGTATTTTTTGAAAAAAAGCAACATTCGTTTCTAAGTTACGAACCATCAGCTGAACATGATCAACATCGAATTGATTAATCCCTTCTTCTCGTTGTACCAAAGCAATAGAATGACCATCTTCAGTGGTCATTAGTACAGCTTTTGTATCTCGCTCAGTTGGCAAAATCAGGTTGCTACTTTCGACAGTACATCCTTGTTTCGTCAGATCAGCAACTGCTTTTTTTATATTTTTTGTTCCAATGGCAACCCAATGAAAACCATACGACAAGGTAGTTGGATCTGTCAAATATACGTTATTAATTTGCTTGAATTGTACCGTAAGCTCGTTCGGATTAAGCATCAAACGAGTCGTCTGAGTATCGCTATGATTTAGGTTGTGAAGTGGACGGGACTTGAATCCAAGTTCCCAGATGGAGATTTCCTTTCGGTACTTTTCAGGGTCAGTAAAATGATATTCAATACCATCAAACTTAACGGATTGCTGGGCCATACTCGACAACCTTAGCAATGTAAAGCTGAGTAAAAATAGATACTTTTTCATGGGTCTAACTTAGGGCGTTATAAAACACAAACCTTCGACTTACGTCGAAGTGTGTATTTAATAAACGAATTTAATAAAATTATTGACTAAAAAATAGTATTCTTCCTATTGAAATTACAAACAAACCTTAATTAATAAGAAGTATGGAACTGTAATGGCTATTAAGTTGTATTATTTTTATATTTCGTCTCATTTCTATTCCCCAACGATATGGCAGAAAATTATACACAGCAACGAATGAATCACTTTTTAGCTATCTCCCAACATCGCTGGTACCCTTGGATAATCTGTATCTCCGGTCTTTTCATTTTGTTGGTAATCAATGGACTAACCACCACGGTTATTACAGTATTTGACAAATCGCTTATTGACGAATTTCACTGGACTCACAGCGAATTAAAACTTAGAGATTCGATTCCAAATGCGGTCGCGTTCTCCTTAATTTTCTTTTCTGGTTACTTCATTGATAAATACAAAGTCAAACGAATCATGCTAGTTGGCACGGCTATTTTGAGTATTGCATTGCTATCATACAGTTTTATAAGCAGCAAATACGAAGCCTATTTTTTGCATTTTTTATTTGGACTTGCTTACACCACAGCTGGCTCTGTGGCCACTATCATTTTAGTATCAAGTTGGTTTAAAGAATCCAAAGGACTTGCCCTAGGTATCACCCTTGCAGGAACGAGTTTAGGTGGATTTATTTTCCCTAGTCTCATTGGTCATTGGATTGATACCGTTGGTTGGCGACAAGCATTCACCTATCTTTCTGTCATTCCTACGGTGCTTTTCTTTTATATTTTACTGGTTATCAGAAGTAGTCCAAACGAGACAGCAAACACTACTGATACCAACAAAAAAAATGAGAATAATGGACTTAGTTACCAAGAAGCTACCCGTACTCGAACGTTTTGGCTAATTTGTATCTCAGGATTTCTGACTTTTTATAGCGTCGTAGGCATTGTTTCCAATACCGTCTTACACTGTATTCACTTGGGATACAACGAACAAACAGCTCGTCTTTCCCTTACCATGTATTATGGCGTTGCTTTTATGGGTAAATTGGTGCTATCTTACCTCTCGGATTTCATCGATACCTTTCTAGTGTTTACCCTTTGTTGTATTGGACTTACCGTAGGGGCATTGGGTTTTGCCTCGATGATTCCATGGCTTGTATTCCCGATGACTGCCTTAATTGCTCTCAGTTGGGGAGGAATTTACTCCTTATACAGTATCTTAACCTTAAAGACTTTTGGCTTAAAAGCCGCTGGAAAAATCAATGGTACGATCAACATGTTTGAATCCGCAGGAGCATTTCTTGGCCCTATTGTGATGGCAACAATTTTCGACTACACGAGTTCATACCAAATGGCGTTTTTAGCCTCTGCTTTCGTGATGGCAATAGCAAGTGTCTTTTCCTTACAATTTAAACGCCTAAAACCAATAAAGTCACCAGATATTATTGGTTAACCGTATAGCTGTTATCTGAAATCTGTTAGCTGTAGGCTCTTAAAAGCAATCAGATAATAGTACTTTATCGAAATCTTTGAATATTAAACTTTAAACTGACGACTACTTATGTGGTTAAATATGTCGGAGTACTCAATTGAAAAATATGAAACAAAATAAAGCTACTTGGAAAATATTAGTGATTGTTAGCTTAATTATAACCGCTATCGCTGGGATGTATTGGTACGAAAATGTACAGGAGGAAGAGGAAAACAACGAAGCCAGTCTTTATAGTCTTCCAGATAGTTTATTAGGAAAAGCTTTAACTCAGGAAGATTCTGCCTTCTTGCATTATCAAACGGAGCAGACAAAAAGTCCTTCGATGGATAGTCTTATTTTGACGGTACAAAACCCTACGCTTCCGTTTAAAGCCAATTTGCGGATTGAGAACGATAGCGTGTTCGTGAGTTTGCAAGATGAACAGAAAAAAATGGGTAGCGTTGCTCGTAAAGGTCTTGCTTTAAAGAACAATCAACGCCTACTTACGGCACAATTAGCGGATTTAAATCGGAATGACTTACCTGAATTATATCTTTTTATACAGGAAAAAAAAGGAATGAAGCTCATAGCTTTTGAAGTACAAGGAAAAAACTTCAAAGCCTTTCAGTTGCCTCCACTTATGGGGCGACAAACCTTCGGTTATGCAGGACAAGATTCCATTTATCTCAATGAAGACAAAATTATTCGTCGTTTTCGTTTTGAAAACGCTCAATTCTCAGAATTCCCATCAGGCAATCGCTTTTGCGAATATATGCTAGACCCAACCCTCCATTTCACCCTTGTGAAAGCAGTCGATTTTGGGTTATGAGGTAGGAGGATTTTGGATGATGGATTTTGAATGATAAAGGAAGACTTCACTCCTTTGTACTTAATCCAAAATCCAACATTTAGAATTCAACATTACCCTAAACTTCCTCCACTTTCACATACATAGACAGCAACATAGGGCTTCCGAATTGGGTAATGAACGCTACATCGGTGGCATCTTTACCGTATGCTAACACGATTCTACCGCCTGTACTCTCTTCTTGCACTGCATCAAAAGCATACCAACGGTCGCCAATATAGGCTTCAAACCAAGCGTGCAAATCCGAAAAAGGAAGGTCTTTCAGAAAACCAACGACCATGCGAGCAGGAATATTAATACTACGGCACAGTGCAATACCCAAGTGTGCAAAATCTCTACAAACACCTACTTTTGTGAGGAGTATATCCGTAGAATTAGTAGAAGAAAAGGTGAATCCGTATTGATACGAAATATTTTGATGAATCCATAAGCGAATCGCTTCTACCTGCTGATAGCCCATGGGTAAAGTGTTCGTCATAGAATAAGCTAACTGACGAATTTCGTCCGAATCGGAAAGACAATAGCGACTAGGTAATAAAAACTGAATTGTTTCTGCGGGCAAATGCTCTACATACACGTATTTTGCATTTTCGTTTCGTTCTACCACGTCACTCACTTCTACAATTGTTTCGGTATGTAATCTCACTTCACCTTCTGGCAATAGCATGCGTTGACAAGCATTCCCATAAGCATCCACATAATGCCCAATGGTAACCTTTGGCGTGATATGAATTTCATCCTGAATCACTACCTGATTAAAATCAGTTCGAGGTCTCAGAATGGTAATCATTGGAGTTGGATAATAAAGCTGGTAAGCAAAGTCTGTGCTTGCTCTTAGTCTCATCTAGTTTGCGTTATGAAGTGGGCTTATAACAAAGATACACCAAAGCAGGCATCCAAACTCACATATTTTAAAAATTATTAGCGATAAAAATTAACACCCTGATAATCACATAAAAACATTGATTAGCTCTGCAATTGCTTACACTCCCAAAGCAATTCGCTTGAGCTAATCAATGTTTCTTTAGATCTTTATGGACTATTTACAATAATCCTCCGCTTCCAGACTAATCGTAGATTTAGACTTTTCAATAAAGAAGTTTAATTGCTTATAAGGCCATGTTACTCCTCCATCCGTACTCAAACGTAAATCGTAATGATTACCTACAACTAGTTTATACGTTCTTGCTTGGCGAACATAACGAGTCAACGTTAGCAAATACTGCCAATTGTTCTTATTGGGTTCACTATATTGCACTCTAAATTCCGCAGGAATACTTGGCTCATCCAACACCTTGCCTCCAGGACAAGTAAGCTCTACAGCGTAGTCAATCAAAGGGGGAACTGCTAAACTTGTGATGTCTAGGTTTAGGGTACGTTCACCACACAAACTCACCACTTCTGACGTCGCAATTGGTTGGGTAAGGTTACCGCCAAATACATTATTATAAGCATACGCAACCAACTTAACCCGTTCTACCTCTTTCGGTACATAATAGATGGTCAAGGATGCTCCGTTGTTATAATTCACCCAATAATCTCTAAATACTTTTCCATTATCTGCATTAATTAGCTGACAGTAGTAAGCCAAATCTACATCTTTCAATTGGCTTTTAAATACAAATGTAGGACCTACTCTACATATTTCTCTTCGCCAACCCACCACAAAATAGGTCAAATGTCCAGCCGAAAATTGTACAAAAAACTTTCCAGATTGACTATCCTTCTCTACTTTCACGTCATCTTCTACCATCCAACGGTTGGCTTCAACATCGTAACTTGATAGCGACAATACATCTCCCACCTTAATCGGAACACCTGTGTTCGGATTAACCAAATTAGCACTCAGTTCTATTTGTGCTTTAAATGCCTGTGAAAGGCTTTTAACAATCTGTCCGCCTACATTGCTTAGTTCAACTGATATGAAGCCTCCTAAACGTACAAAATCAAAAGGATTAGCGAGTGTATTACCCATCTTATCCACGGGATATGCCGCAACCCCTCCTGTCGGGAGAAAGCCAGAGGCATTTGAGTCAAAATGATTAAATACCAACTTTAAATCGCCTGTAACAGCTGTCCCGCTTTGGTCTTTTAACACTGAACCACTCGGTAAGGTTAAACTCGCATTCTCTTGTTTCTTTACATTTTCCGTTTTAATAGTCGTTGTACTTCCAACGCCGTTGGACGTACTAGGCACAAGTGATTCGCTCGTGGATACTCCCGAAGGTGGACTTGATTTACTAAATAAAGGAAACCAATAATCTTGATTATACTGGCTCGTAAAAACAAATTGACGAATAACAGGAGCAAAACCCTCCGCCTCGACAATGATGGTAAATTGAATCGGATTCTCCGCACTTGGCTTAATCTCTGGATTGACCGCTAAAACACTTACCCCTTCTTTGCTAATCCTAAAATTCTTTGTATTCAAACTTGTTACAATATTGGCAGCATCTTTACCTGAAACCGTTAGCTTCATCTTTTCTGGTAAAGCTCCAGACGGATTATAAAAATGCAAATCAACTTTTGAAACAGTAATCGGATCCTTAATGGATAGTTTAAAATCTTCAAGCGGGTTTTCGCAAGCCCATATCAATAAGCCTACCAAACAAATTATGCTGATATATTTCATATTAGTTCTTTTTAAGTAACTGATTTATTTACTACTAAGTACTCCTTGATAACTAGTTTATGATATTTTTATCTCAAGATATACCATAAGCTATTATAGAATAGTGGTTTATCGAAATCTTTGAACATTAAGCTTTAAACTGACAACTACTATTTTGCGTTAAACCTATTTTATTTTGAGTAAGTATGAAGAATTATTAAATTGATACTATTTTTCCACAGAGGTTCACAAAGTCTGACACGGAGTTACACAAAGAAAAAGTAGAAAACTCTGTGATTTTTAAACTCTGGGCAGCTCTGTGGTAACAGTCGCTACGGTAAAAAAATACTATCAATTTATTCTTTTCCATTACTTACTTCCTAAAATGGCTATACACGATTCACAAATATCGTCTTGCTACTTACTATTTTAGAAGTGATAATTACACTACAAGCGGTAGCGTAATTGAAAATTCAAATTAGGATAATACGAATACCCTTTTGCCCTAGACTCTATCTTTTTCAATTGCTCATCAAGGTTCGTTGTTTCCAAAAAGCCCTCATAAGACACCTTTAAACTAGGACT
>JARXAV010000037.1 GCA_029865665.1 Flectobacillus sp.
ATTAAAGCCTGTACTAATGGCGTTGTTTATTCCCTTATCTCGTGCCAAATTAGGACGGGGAATTGCTCCTCGTTGAGCGTATAAATCAACATAAATACCCAGTTGGTTAACACTAGGAGCATAAACGCCCCCTAGTTCATTGTTGAGTACCATCGCATTAATCTGTTCGGAAGCTTTGCCAGCATTTACTTTTTCGGAGGTATTATTTCCACTAAAGAAAAAGTTGGTAAAGCCCTTTGGAGCGATTTTATTAATCCGTACTTCTCCTGTATAAGTTGCTTGTGTCCCTTTTCCGAGGGTTGCCTCACCAAAAGACCCTTTATTGCGGTCAGGTTTCAGTTTTAAATTGAGCGTTACCGAATTGGGTTTTCTTCCTGCCGTTACCTCCAACGATTTAATCATATCTCCCTTAATGGTTTCGAGGGTTGCTTTGGCATTGCCACCAAACAACTCATAGCCATTTACCGTCACGCTTTGTACCTCGTTACCTGCAATCTGAATGCTACCATCGGCAGTTATTCTAATACCTGGGATTTTCTTTAAGAGGTCGTTGGTATTACCGTGGGGTTTCATCTTAACACTGTCCACATCAATGACAAGGGTGTCACCCCGATAGTGCATCCGATTGTCGGGACGAACCACTATTTCCCGTAGCAACTGTGTTCGGGGAAGTAGCTCAACATAGAATGTCTGATTGGCATGAAGGGTATCGTCTCGTATAGGAATGATTGCCGTGGCGTACTCGGCTGCTTCCAAAATGAGTTGATAACTACGTTTTACCCGCAAGCGAATGCTGATACAGGTATCACGTACAGGGAATTTTACTTGCTGGTTTTGAAAAGAAAGTTTCGCTTCCAGTTGCGTAGGAGCATATACTTCGTGAAAATGAAAGCAGAAAGTCACTGCTTTTTCTTGTTGTCCGAAGCTTTGAACAACGAATAAGAGAATAACTATTAAGGGCAAAAATACTTTCAAGGGAGGTAGGGGCTTACTGGTATAGGTTGAATGAGTATTAGTTAAAACTCATGATAGCACAAATCAACATCTCAATGGCAATTGCCTATAGTTGTTGAGTCTGAGATACAGTCATCGGAATAAATTTATTGGTAAAAAATGAATGAAACAACTATTCGCAATCATTCTTTGAAAGAATTTAGTATTATTGTGGAAACTTTAACGCTATTTTTTATATATAAACGTGTTGATTTTAGTTATGAAAAAAAACATACTCTTATTCCTACTGCTATTCATTCCTTTTGTTGACTTCTCGCAAAGCCTAAAACCATTTAATCTAGCTGATTTTGAGGGTAAAAAAATTACCTCTACGTTTAAAAGCACTACTGAAATAAGAGGAGGTTGGCCAGGTATTTATGTAGCTCCAACGAATCAATATCATACGGTACACCGTAGTATTGCTATTCGGAAAAAGGAAGACAATTGGTTTATTGAGAAATTGTTGTCAAAAATTAATATCATTGTTGAGAATACAGTGACTAAGGAGACAGGGGAGTATGACTCTGACAAGAAATTTGATCGCCCTATGGAAGTATCCATGGTTTATGGGATGTACGATAAGTTTATTAACAAGCCTTATCAAATGATTTATGATAAGGGGGGAAAACGGATAGACACACTCGGTAATTTCAAAGATTATAATTTCTATTACGATTATGCTTGGGATAATAAAATGCTCCCTTATATACAAGAAAATTGGGTCGGAATTTTTCAGATAAGTCATCCAACTGTAGTATGGGCTGTTGGGCAAACGTGGCAACAAACCTTAACAAAAAGGAGTGAAGGGAAACCCCAAAAAGAGTTACTTACAAGTACTTATAAGGTAAAGTCAATAGAGAATAACACTGTACTCATAGAATTTAAAGTAGTAGATATTCCAGAGTTTGTGAGCTATAAAGCTGAAGATGGGTATATTAATAACTCTTTAAAGGATAATAAAGGTATCAATGTTGATAAGGATATTAACTACACAATTGAACAGAAAAGCGTGTATGAGGGTACAATTCTGTGTGATAGTCAAACTAATTTAATTTTGAAAATGATTATTACTAATAACGAGTATAAAAAAATATATATTAAAGATTCACCTCCTTCTGGGCGTGAATACAGCGAGCAAGTTACCATTGAAAACACTTTAGAGGATTTGAAATAGTCGAAAAATCAAGCGTATTTTGTTGAAATAATTTAAACCTACGTTTTTTATTTATGAAAATACACAAACTCTTATTCCTACTGCTCTTTATTCCTTTCATTGATTTTTCACAAAGCCTAAAACCATTTAATTTAGCTGATTTTGAGGGGAAGAAAATTATCTCTACGTTTAAAAGTACTACCGAAATGAGAGGAGGTTGGCCAGGTATTTATATGGCTCCTACGAATCAATATCATACGATACACCGTAGTATTGCTATTCGTAAAAAAGAAGAGAATTGGTTTATTGAGAAGTTATTGTCAAAAATTAATATTGTGGTAGAAGGAGCGTTAACATTAGAGAGCGAAGAATATGACTCTGATAAAAAATTTGACAGACCAATGGAGATTTCAATGGTGTATGGGAAGTACGATAAATTTATCAATAAACCGTATCAAATAATTTACAGTAAACAGGGTAAACGAATAGATACGTTAACGAATTTTGGGGACTATAATTTTTATTACGATTTTGCTTGGGACAACAAAAGTTTACCTTATATACAAGAAGATTGGGTCGGTATTTTTCAAATAAGCCATCCAACTACAGCATGGACTGTTGGGCAAACGTGGCAACAGAATTTTACCCAGATTGCAGAGTTTAACAGACCTAATAAAGAAGTGCTAACTACTATTTATACGGTTAAGTCGATTGACAACAACAAGGTTTTATTAGAGTTAAGTATTACAGACATTCCAGAATTAGTCAAGTATGACCATTCGGATGGTTATATCAATAATTCATTGAAAGATACACCACGTAAATACGTGAATCCGAAGAAGGATATTAACTATACGATGGAGAAGAAAAATGTCTATGAAGGAACAATTCTGTTCGATAGCCAAACGAACTTAATACTCAAAATGGTCTTGAAACGTACATCCAATCAAAGGGTAACGATAAAAGATACCTCTCCTTCTGATTTAGATGTCACGGAGCAAGTTACTATTGAAAACAAAATAGAAGATTTGAAATAGTCATAAAATGAAAAAGGACTTGACTTTTCAAGTCCTTTTTCATTTTATGAATCGTATTTTATATTAGTAAATCTTCGGGAATTTAGCGGGCATTACTTCTGCCATCATGTTGTAGGCTGCATCAAAGACGTTTTCTGAATTGGGCTTCGAGAAATAATCTCCGTCCGAGCTGTATGCAGGACGGTGTGCCATTGCTGCAACGCATACAGGTTTGGAATCTAAATAACGATACGCATTTTGTTCGTCAATCACTTTTTGCATCATGTAAGCACTTGCACCACCTGGCATATCTTCATCTGCAAAAATAACACGGTTGGTTTTCTTGATTGATTCTACAATCTGATGCGTAATGTCAAAAGGCAATAGTGTCTGAATATCAATGACTTCTACCGAAATATCAAAGGCTTCCAATTGTTCGGCGGCTGCCATTACAATTCTACACATTGAACCGTATGTAACAATGGTAATGTCTGTTCCTTCTCTCAATACTTCGGGCATTCCTAGAGCGACACGGCTTTCAAAAAGATTTTCGGGTAAGCGTTCTTTCAAACGGTAGCCATTTAAGCACTCAATCACAATGGCAGGATCATCTCCTTCTAAAAGGGTATTGTACATTCCTGCTGCCTGAGTCATGTTGCGAGGGACGCACAAATGAATACCTCTTAATCCATTCAGAAGTACAGCCATTGGAGAACCCGAATGCCAGATGCCTTCTAAGCGGTGTCCACGAGTACGCAGAATCATGGGTGCTTTTTGTCCGCCAACGGTTCGATAATGCAAACAAGCTAAGTCGTCGGAAAGAGAAGCAAATGGATAAAGGATATAATCAAGGTACTGAATTTCAACGATAGGGCGTAAACCACGCATGGCTGCTCCAATGCCTTGTCCGATGATACTCATTTCACGGATTCCTGTATCGGTAATACGAAGCTCTCCAAATTTTTCTTGAAGCCCTGCTAAGGTTTGATTTACATCTCCGATTTTACCTACATCTTCGCCAATAATGAATACACGAGGGTTGGTACTTAGTAAATGGTCAAAGTTCTTATTTAAGATTTCACGACCGTCCACTAAAGAGGAGTTTGGCGTATATTCCGCAGGGACGGCCTTCACGTTCATCGGTGAATCTGCCGAAACGCTTTGTTGGAAAGAGCTAAAGCGAGTATAATTGGCTTCGGTAGCTTTTTCTAACCAAGCCAATAATCCTTGTTTTGCTGGCGAATCCTCAAAACGAAGAATACGTAAGGTTTTACGAACAGCAACGATATTTTCACGGTGGATAGGGTTGGTTGTTTTACGCAACTCATCCACTAAGGTTTTAATATCGTCTCCGTTGGGGCTTGTAATAGAGGCTTGGAACATCAGCGAAAGGGCTTCTTCTCTTTCGGGTTTAATCGAAATGACGTATTGTTTCCACGCTTCTTTTTGAGCTTTTCTTGCTTCTTTTACCGCCTCTTGGTCAATTGCTTGTAGTTCGTCTTCTGTTGCTAGTTCTTCTTGCAACAACCAATATCTGAAATGAAGAATACAATCAAAAACAAGTTCAAATTGCAAACGTTCTGCGGACTTATAGCGTTCGTGTGAACCTGAAGCCGAGTGTCCTTGCTGTTGCGTAAGTCCTTCTACATGAACCAAGCAAGGAATATGATATTTACGAGCTATGTCAGCGGCTTTTTGGAAGGCTTCTACTAAGCCAACGTAGTCCCATCCTTTTGCGGTGAAAATTTCTAAGCCATTGCCGTCTTCGTTACGTTGGTAACCTGCCAATGCTTTAGAAATAGACGATTTTGTTGTCTGATATTCTGATGGAACAGAAATTCCGTAGCCATCATCCCAGACTGCCATCACCAAAGGGATTTGTAACACACCTGCTGCATTGACACATTCTAAGAACATTCCTTCAGAAGAGGAGGCATCTCCAATGGTCGAGAAGCATACTTCGTTCCCTTTTCTGGAAAACTTTTGAGCAACATCCCCTTGTAACTCTGGTAAATGACGATATAGCTTAGATGCGTAAGCGATGCCGACGGCTCTAGGAATTTGTCCAGCCGTGGACGATATACCTGCTACTGAGTTGTAGAGTTTGGTTTGGTCTAACCACTGTCCTTTATCATCTAGCCATTGCGTAGCATGATGATTATTCATGGTACGTCCTCCTGTATGAGGGTCATACTGTTTGTCAGGATGGCCGTATAACTGAGAAAAGTACTGCGTCCAAGTCATGTCACCAACAGCGGCTACAATGGTTTGGTCTCGGTAATATCCCGAAACAAAGTCGCCAGGTTGCATGGCTTTTGCCAAGGCAATTTGTGCGAGTTCTTTTCCGTCACCGTAGATGCCGAACTTTGCACGTCCCGAAAAAACTTCTTTTCTGACCAATAAACTACACTCTCGACTTGTTTTAGCGAGACGATAGTCATTTAAAGCAGCCTGCTTTTTAAACACAATAGTTTCTGAAAGTATTTCGTTTTCTACCACGTTAGCGTTATTGGTTGAGGATTGAGATGATTTAATGGTTAATCTGGGCTTGATTTCGGGGAAAATATACCGTTATTCGCTCAGGAATAATCAAGAATTAATATCAAAAATAGCAGAAATATATTAGGATAACAAATTGACTGAATTGAATTACAGGGTAAAGAATAACAGCTTTTAGCTAAGTCATTGTTAATGATTTGTTAAACACCCTAGGGATTTTTGTCATAACGCCGTTGCTCACTATTTTTGTTTCGGTCGAACAGCGAAAATTGATTTTATTTCAATACCAAAGGCACTCAAAGAGTATTGAGAGTTTTATAATTTCAATGTATCTTTGGAAACTCGGGTGCGGCGGGCTAGTCGTCAGAGAAATTACAAACTTTTTAACATACATAATTACCATGAAAAAATTACTTTTCGTTTTATCATTTATCTGTGCTGCAACATTTGCTAACGCACAAGGTGTTATCAAATTCAAAACTGAATCTCATGAGTTCGGTAAAATTGACGAAGGTACGCAAGCTACTTACACGTTTGAATTCACAAACACAGGTACTGCACCAGTTGTTATTTCTAACGCTCAGCCTTCTTGTGGATGTACTACACCAGATTGGACAAAAGAGCCAGTTATGCCAGGTAAAACAGGTAAAGTGACTGCTTCATTCAACTCAACAGGTCGTCCTGGTAACTTCAACAAAACAATTACCGTTATCAGTAACTCTGAAACTCCTCAAATTGCTTTGACAATCAAAGGTGAAGTTATTCCAAAAGGAGCTGCACCAGCTGCTGCACCAGCTCCAGTTGTTTCAGCTACTCCTGCTCCAGCTCCAACACCAGCGGCAGTAGTTCAGCCAAAAGCTGCTAAGAAGAAAAAATAAGCATTTAATTATGCGAAACAAAAACGGCGAATTCCAAATGGGGTTCGCCGTTTTTGTTTTATACCGTTAAGTAAGTGACCATAAATTATCAGGTATAATTTTTACTCTACAGAATCCTTCTATGTTTCAAACGAAGGTTTACTTGAAAAGTCAAATTCCAGTAAGTTTTATCATTACCTCTCAATATTCTTAATTCCTTAATGGTTAACCAGATTTTTTTAAAAACTACTTAGCAGGATAAAACAAAACCCTCACTGAGCTAGTCAATGAGGGTTTGTAAAGAAGGGTAATCTCAACAATTAAGCTAATGCAGCTTTCAAATTTGTATC
Organism: Flectobacillus sp.; assembly: GCA_029865665.1. The sequence continues at coordinate 6,869 of JARXAV010000037.1, forward strand.
AATAGCTTCTAAGAATTCTTCTGTATATAAGTAGTGTTCGCCATGGTTCACTTTGTTACCGTGGATACAAACGGCTAAGTCTTTCGTCATTTTACCAGACTCAACTGTTTCAACACATACTTTCTCTAATGTCTGACTGAAATTAATCAAGGCATCGTTACCGTCTAATTTACCACGGAACTCTAAACCACGAGTCCAAGCAAAGATAGAAGCGATAGGGTTTGTTGACGTTGGTCTTCCTGCTTGGTGTTCACGGTAGTGACGAGTTACTGTTCCGTGAGCTGCTTCAGCTTCCATTACAGTTCCGTCTGGCGTAACCAATACAGAAGTCATTAAACCTAATGAACCAAATCCTTGAGCAACAGTATCCGACTGAACGTCTCCGTCATAGTTTTTACAAGCCCAAACAAAGTTACCATTCCATTTTAAGGCAGAAGCAACCATGTCATCAATCAAACGGTGTTCGTACACGATACCTGCTGCTACAAATTTAGCTTTGTAATCTGCTTGGTAGATTTCTTCAAAAATATCTTTGAAACGACCATCGTATTTTTTCAAGATGGTATTTTTCGTAGATAAGTATAAAGGCCATCCTTTGCTTAATGCCATGTTGAAACATGAGTGAGCAAATCCACGGATAGACTCGTCTGTGTTGTACATTGTTAAAGCAACGCCATCACCTTTGAAGTTGAAAACGTCGAATGACTGTACTTCGCCACCATCTTCTGGAGTGAATGTAACGGTCAATTTACCTTTTCCTTTTGTAACGAAATCGGTTGCTCTGTATTGGTCACCAAAAGCGTGACGACCAATCATGATTGGAGCAGTCCAGTTTGGTACTAAACGAGGAACGTTTGAACAAACGATAGGCTCACGGAATACAGTACCATCTAGGATGTTACGGATTGTTCCGTTTGGAGAACGCCACATTTGTTTCAAGCCGAATTCTTCAACACGTTGTTCGTCTGGAGTGATGGTAGCACATTTGATACCTACGCCATATTTTTTGATTGCCTCAGCAGCATCAATCGTTACTTGATCGTTCGTTTCGTCACGATATTCCATACCCAAATCGTAGTATTTAATATCTAAATCTAAGTAAGGAACAATCAATTTATCTTTGATAAATTTCCAGATAATTCGAGTCATTTCGTCCCCGTCAAGTTCAACGACTGGGTTAGCAACTTTAATTTTTTCCATTTTGTTAAGAAAATATTATTCGTGATTATTTGTGCGTAATTTGTTTAAGACGCTATTACGAGTGCAAATGTACACAATGAATTGATATGTAAGGAATTTCCTTGAAACAGAAAGTGGAATATTTTATTTTACTATTGAAAAAATGATATATTATAATCCTTTGTTCCTTGTTTTTCAGACAATTAATTTAACAAATAGATATTACCCGTGCTGCCAACGACCATAATTTTTCCTTTACTACTTGCGGTCAGTTCGATGACATGATCATTTCCCACCAAATTTAACTTCGTCCAGTTCGTTCCTCCGTCACTCGTTTTATAGATTCCGCCTTTCCCACTGACATTGACGATGGCATATCCTGTGGTAGCATCAATAAATCGCATTTTTTGGAAATCACCCGTTATGTTTGTGCTAATCGGTGTCCAGCTAGTTCCTGCATTCGTTGTTTTGAGAAAAGTGCCTGAAACACCTGCTACGATATACGTTTGTTCTGAAATAACAGCCACTGTTTGTAAATTGTTTGTCTGTGGGGTATTGATATAATCCCATGCCCATTCGTTTTGGCTATTCAACGTAGCTTTTGTAGCTTTTCCGCCTTCACCCGCAAAAACCACCACTTTGTTTACCAAGGAATGACTAGCTTTTTGGTAGCCATCTAGTGTAATGTATTGACTATTAACAAAGTTCATTGTTGCCCAGTCGAAGGTGTAAATTTCGGTGTATTTTCGCCCGTGCGTATTGTCAAATAGTAGTTTTGTTAAGAAAGCTTCCTGAGTTTTAGAGGGAGTAATCGTGACTACTGTTTCTGACAATCCTGTTAACACTTGCCAAGAAGAACCTGAATTAGAAGTGCTTCCGAAATAATTGCCTGCCACTAATCCCTTACTCTCATTTGAGAAATAGACGGCATTCATCGTCTGATTAAAGGTGGTGTTTTTTATCCAAGAAACTCCTCCATCCGTTGATTTATAGAGTTGCACACTTCCAGCGGAGGTAGTCCCTAAGGCATAAAGGTTTATGTCGCTGGCAAAGGAAGCCGCTTGTACTACAAAATCAGTAATTTTTGCATTGATTGGAATCGTTGTGATAGGAGCTGGAATTTCGGGTGTAGGCTGCTCTTGGCTTTTACTACAGGCAAATGTACCGAGGACTAACATTAGTACACAGCAAATTTTAGTGACTTGTATCATTGATTTATGGGTTATTATGTTGTTTGAGTAATCGGATATTTAAATTGTTGTAGCTAATAATACATTATTGGTTAACAGTATAACCCTTATTAGGAGGTACTCAAAACCGATGAGTCTCTAAGTGGTTAACTAAGTCGGAGTACTTAATTCCAAAATTTAACATTCATATTTAGCATTATTACTTAACTACTTTGTTCTTAGGCTTGGGTTGCTTATTTTGCACCCCAATTTAACAGTGCTTAGCTTTTAGAACAAAAATGACTGATTATATTTTAAAAATTGATTGCCCAGACGAGAAAGGGCTTGTCCATAAAATTACGGGAGTACTTTTTTTTAATAATTTAAATATTGAACGTACCGATGAATTTGTAGATCGTGAAAATGCACATTTCTTTATGCGAGTAGCGTTTTCTGGTCTTGCAAATCCCGAAAAAATTGAGGACGGACTCCGTGGTATATTACCTAATACGGCTAACATTGTTTTAACCGAAAAACAAATTAAAGATGTGGTGATTTTGGTAACGAAAGAACATCATTGTCTAAGTGATTTGTTGATTCGTAATCAGTTTAAAGATTTACCTTTTAATATTTTGGCGGTTATTGGTAACCATGATGTGCTACAACCACTGACTGAAAAATTCGATATTCCCTTTCATTATTTACCTGCCAAAGGCACAGACGATGTTTCTCGTTTGGCTCATGAAGAGCAAATTCACGAGTTGTTGGCCGACTATGATTTCGACTTCTTGGTATTAGCGAAGTTCATGCGAGTTTTAACCCCCGAATTTACGAAAAGATACCGACACAAGACCATCAATATTCATCATTCTTTTTTACCCGCATTTATAGGGGCAAACCCTTATCGTCAGGCATTTAATCGAGGAGTAAAGATTATTGGAGCAACTGCCCATTTTGTGACGGATGATTTAGACGAAGGCCCGATTGTTTTTCAAGACGTTATCCGTGTGAATCATACCAAAACGGCTGTTGAAATGGCTGCTGCGGGTAGGGATGTTGAAAAAATTGTGTTGGCAAAAGCCCTAAAGTTTGTTTTTGAAGACCGTGTCTTTATTTCTGGTAATAGAACGGTGATATTTGAGTAAATAGGCTTCACAAAAAATGCCTTCGCTACAATTAAGTTGCGAAGGCATTTTTGTTTAATTTAAGGTACTAATGAAGCTCCTCGATGCAATCGGACGGTGTTCTTCGTTATGAATAATTACTTCTCTTTCAATAACCATTTGGTTATTTTTGGAAGAAATCCCTTTGGTTTCTATGCTAATGTTTCGTTCGAACGTATCAAGATTTGTTTTGATGGATAAAGCGTAAATTCCATCTTCTAGTCTAGTCGTATTTAATTCGATGTTATAAGAGGTACGTCTATAAAATATATCGTCTTGAATGATTTTATTCTGTTCATTTTTCAACTGAATAAACAGCAGCTCATTGTTGGGGTTGGTTACGACTAATTTTATATGTTGGGGGTCTTCGTTGGAACTGACCACCACGTGGAATTCTTTGAAATCTTTGTTTTTTTCAGATTTCGCAATTCGTTCTTCTTTCAAAGAAACATACTGTGCTGTAATGCACTTAGAAACGATAAAAAAGGCAAAAGTTAGGGAAACCTTTGCAAAAGACACAGGTAACTTCATAAAATATGCGTTAAGTAGTTAAATATTTTAATTAGTGGCGGATAATTATCAGAGGAGGCTTATAAAATATGTTGCAAAATTAGGTCTAATAGACAAGAAATAAACGATTTGCGTCAACTATTCGCCTGCTCATGCTCACTTTTTTTTCGAGTCTTTTTTCTTTTGTCATGTAATACGTCTTTTTTTGTACCTTTGTAGATAAATTTCTCATAATTACACGCATTACCCATTCTTTACCGAACGAAATAGCGGAAAAGTGATTGAGTGTAGCGAGCCGAAAGGAGGGTAATTGAGAAGGATGAATTTGCATAATTTAAGAAAGAAAACGATTAACAGATACCAGAAATGTTTGAGAATTTAAGCAGTAAACTTAATACCGCAATGCGTACCCTTAAAGGAAAGGGACGTATCACGGATGTAAACGTAGCAGCAACTATAAAAGAAATTCGTCGTGCTTTAATGGATGCCGATGTAAACTATAAAGTTGCAAAGGAAATTACTGACCGTATCAAGGACGAAGCAATGGGACAAAAAATCCTAATTGCAGTTGACCCTGGTCAGATGTTGGTGAAGATTGTACACGATGAGCTTGTAAAGTTGATGGGTTCTCAGGTACAAGCAATCAATCTAAAGGCAGATCCTTCGGTTATTTTGATTGCTGGTTTGCAAGGTTCTGGTAAAACTACGTTTTCGGGTAAGTTAGCTCAGTATTTAAAGAAATCAGGTCGTAATGTGCTATTGGTAGCTTGTGATATTTACAGACCAGCAGCGATTGACCAATTGAAAGTTTTAGGAGAACAAGTTGGCGTAGATGTCTATGCTGAACCTGAAAATAAAAATGCTGTTGAAATCGCTCAGAATGCCTTGGCTTATGGCCGTAAAATGGGCAAACGTGTAATCATTGTCGATACTGCTGGTCGTTTGGCAGTAGATGAGGCCATGATGAACGAGATTGCAGCGGTTAAAGAAGCAATCAAACCATCTGAAACCCTTTTTGTTGTTGACTCAATGACAGGGCAAGATGCAGTGAATACAGCCAAAACGTTCAACGAGCGTTTGAATTTTGATGGGGTTGTATTAACGAAATTAGATGGTGATGCTCGTGGTGGTGCTGCCTTATCTATTCGTTATGTAGTTGAGAAGCCAATCAAGTTTATCTCGACAGGAGAGAAGATGGATGCCTTAGATCAGTTCTATCCTGATCGTATGGCTAGTCGTATCTTAGGGATGGGTGACGTACTCTCATTAGTTGAAAGAGCTCAAAGTGCCTTTGACGAAGAAGAAGCAGATCGTATCAATAAGAAAATTCGCCAAAACCAATTTAGTTTTGAAGACTTTTACTCGCAATTGCAACAAATCAAAAAGATGGGTAACATCAAAGATTTGATGGGAATGATTCCGGGTATGTCTCAAGCGGTAAAAGATGTAGATATTTCGAATGATTCTTTCAAGCCGATTGAAGCAATTATTCAGTCGATGACGGCAGCGGAACGCCAGAAACCAGAAATTTTGGATATGTCTCGTAAGAAACGTATTGCTGCTGGTTCGGGAACATCGGTTCAACAAATTAACAACTTGTTAAAGCAGTTTGACGATATGCGTAAAATGATGCGTATGATGAATAAGGTTCAAGACGGAAAAATGAAAATTCCAGGAATGTTGAAACGCTAGTTTTGGCTTATCAGGATACTCGAAGATTTTTTGGACAGCGAAAAAAACCTTCTTAATGTTTATTTAAGGAGGTTTTTTTTGTTTCAACTAGTATATATTGCATTGTTATGAATTGCTTGCTTTGGTGAAATTGATTCTCTATTCTTATTTAACCGAAAAAAAGATAATTTACGGAGTGAAATTTTATTTTTGTACAAAAAAATGCTAACTTCTATCACGTTTAGGACAAAATCTTACTAATCCTTTTTGCTGATTACTATTGAGTTAGGAAATTATCAAAAAGACTTGTTCTAACTAGAGTTCATCTCGCCCTGAAAAAATCCTTACCCCGTACAAAATATGAAAGGCATCGTCTTTACTGAGTTTTTAAAAATGTCCGAAGAATTCTACGGATACCAGTTGGTTGATTCGTTAATAGAAGAATCAAATTTACCCTCTAAAGGTATTTATACCGCTGTTGGTACGTATCATCACTCTGAGATTGTCACCTTGCTGATGAACCTCAGTAAGAAGGTGAATGTACCTCCCAATACCCTGTTACGCACTTTTGGTAATTATTTATTTTTAGCTTTGTTTAAAACATATCCCCGTTTTTTTATTGGAAGCAATTGTGCATTTGACTTATTGGAAAAGGTCGATTCTTCGATTCATATAAATGTAAAAAAACTTTATCCAGACGCAGAACTACCTCATTTTGAAATACAGCGAGTGAATGAGAATACTCTTTGGATGGATTATTATTCGGATAGACACATGGGGGATTTAGCTCACGGTTTAATAGAACAATGTATAGCACATTATGGTGAAAAAGCCCATATATCACAACACGTAATAGGAGATAAACCGAATGCCATTCGATTTGAAATAGTATTAAGCCATGATTAATGAAGAGATAGAGCTACTAAAACGTCAGCTAGCACGTGAAAAGGCTGCTAGACTTGAAGCAGAATCCATTTTAGAACAAAAGTCGAGAGAACTTTATGAAGTCAATCAACATTTGTACACTTTAAATAGGACGTTAGAAAGTCAAATAGAAGAAAAGCTCAAAGAATTAGGTACCTCAGAACAACGATACAAGGATATAGTGGAGTCTGTGGGGGATATTATCTATAGGACAAACCCAGAGGGTTATTTCGTTTATGTCAATCCTGTTGTAAAATATACACTAGGTTTCTCAGAAGAAGAAATAATCGGTACGCATTATACGTCCTTTATTCATCCAGATTATAGGAAAAAAGCGGTAGAATATTACCGAAACATGTACCATGAAGGTCTTGACCGCACTTACTATCGCTTTCCAGTTCTTGCTAAGGATAATAGCTTAGTCTGGCTTGGTCAGGTGTTGAATATAATTCGTGATGCCGATGGACGGATGACCGAATTAGTAGCGATTGCAAGGGATATTACCGACCGTATTAAAGCAGAGGAGGAGTTAGCCAATACACAACTTCGTCTTTCTGCCTTAATCACGAATTTACATTCTGCCATACTAGTTGAAAATGAAAATCGAGAAATTGCCTTAACGAATCAGCGTTTCTGTGATATGTTTGGACTTCCGTTTACACCTGACGAAATGGTCGGTATGAGCTGTATGACTTTTGCCGATCAAGCCAAAGTATTGTTTGAAAACCCTAATGGTTTTAGTAGTCGTGTGGACGAACTATTGACTAGTAGAGTTGCAACCGTTCAGGAAGAACTGAGGATGGTAGATGGACGTGTGTTGGAACGAGATTTTATCCCTGTTTTTCTAAAGGATAGTTATTTAGGGCATCTTTGGAAATATACCGATGTAACGGATAAACATAGAGCTCAAGAACAAATACGTAGAAGCGAAGAGAAATACCGAGGAATCATGGATAACATGGAACTTGGATTGATGGAAGTGGATACAAATCAAGTCATTGTGAAGGTCTATGATCGTTTCTGTAAGGCTGTTGGCTATACTAGAGATGAGTTAGTTGGAAAATCTGCTCCCGATTTGTTTTTGGATAAAACCGACCAAAATGTGGCCGTGATTGATGAAAACAACGAAAAACGGAAAAAAGGAGAGGCAAGTTCGTATGAGGTAAAAATGCTGAAGAAAGATGGCTCCCCTATTTGGATGTTGATTTCTGGGGCTGCCATTATGGATGAAAATGGTGTATCTACAGGGTCGATTGGGGTGCATTATGACATTACAGATCGGAAAAAACTGGAACAGGAGCTAAGTGAGGCGAAACAGATTGCGGAAGAGGCTCGTCATGCTGAAAAGCAATTTTTAGCTAATATGAGTCATGAAATTCGTACGCCGTTAAATGCGATTATCGGGATGACCCACTTATTGTTTGATACTCGTCCGACGGAAGAGCAAACGGAGTATTTAGAAATACTTAAAACCTCTTCTACTTTCTTGCATAGTCTTATTTCTGATTTATTGGATATGGCTAAAATTGAAGCAGGAAGAATTGAAGTTCATAAGAAAGAATTTGACTTAATTGGGTTACTCAGAACTTCACACAGGGTATTTGAACTTAAAATTTCGAAAAGACCTGTTGAAATGATTTTACATCTGGATCCAAAAATTCAGAACAATGTGGTGGGAGATGAACTACTCTTAAATCAAATCCTACAGAACTTAGTTGGCAATGCAGATAAGTTTACAGAAAAAGGGAGTATTACGTTAAGTACGGAAGTTCTTAGTGAAGATGAAGATAAATTCACCATTAGATTTAGTGTAAAAGATACAGGTACTGGCATTCCGAAGGATAAGCAAGGAATGATTTTCCAGAAATTTAAGCAGGTGAATTCACACGGACATAAGCACAAGGGTACGGGCTTAGGTTTGGCTATTACAAAGGAGTTAATTGATATACAAGGAGGAACTATCTGGCTAGAGAGCGACGAAGGTAAAGGGTGTGAATTTATCTTTGTTTTGACGTACCAGAAGGGTTCAAAAGAATTTATTCCTATTGCTTCTAACGAAACAAGAGAAGGAAAAGGAAATGAAATGGATAATGGTTATATCCTTGTTGTAGAAGATAATTTGATGAATCAAAAGTATATTTCGACACTTTTGAAAAAATGGGATCGAACCTTTAAGCTGGCAAATGATGGTCGTGAGGCCATTGAGTACACTCAAAAGGAAAAGTTCGATTTGATTTTTATGGATATTCAAATGCCACACGTGGATGGCTATGAGGCTACGATTGCGATTCGTAGTACTAATAACTTTAATACGGGTACGCCGATTGTTGCCCTGACGGCATCGGCAATGTTAGATCAAAAAGTGAGAGCAATGGAAGTGGGAATGGATGATTTCTTGCCGAAGCCATTTGCCCCAAGCCAGTTGGTCAATATGTTGAAGAAATATGCTAAATCGGATACAAAACAGAAAGAAGCAACAGTAGTTGAAATTGAAAACGTGGAAGATATAGAAGACGATGGTTTAGACCATGCTCGTTTAGAAGAACTTTACGAAGACGATACGGAATATCAAATCGATATGTTCGAAACATTTTTAGATGATGTTTTACCTGAATTCTACACCATTGGTAGCTTAATTACGGAGCGTAATTTTGAGGATGTAGGTAAATTGGCACACAAATTGAAACCTACATTTGGGATGGTTGGTTTAACACCCGTAGAATCAAAAATGATTGAATTTGAAAAGTTTGCCAAATCAGGATTAGCCACGTTTGAACTATTGGAGGACAAATTAGATGCAATTACTTCTATATTAGATAAAAAGTTGCCAATTTTGAGGAAAGAATTGGAAAAGCTTAAAAACATGAGCGATTCTTAGTTAATTTTATAGAAAAGCTAAACCTTGCTTACAGCATGAAATTAAAGTGTATCATCGTTGACGATGAGTTAATGGCGAGAAAAAATTTACAACGTCTCGTCGATCAGCATAGTGCATTAGAATTACTCGGTGTTTTTGAAAATGCGGAGGATGCTCTCTTGTTATTGAATGAACAAGAAGTGGACTTGTTATTACTTGATGTTGAAATGCCAGGACTCAGCGGGTTTGACCTATTGGCTCGTTTATCTTTTATGCCTTCTGTAATTATGACTACCTCAAAGGTAGAATATGCTTTTGAAGCTTATGAATATCAAGTAACAGATTATCTTAAAAAACCAATTATTGGCCCTAGGTTTAATCTGGCAGTTGAAAAAGTGCTTGAAATAGCTGTTAGTAAGCAGGCAGAGAAAGAAGCAGGAGCGGGGCATAATGAGATTTATATTAAGCACGAAGGACGTTATATTCGTTTGCCGTATGATGAAATCCAATTTATCGAAAACGTGGGTGATTACGTAAAAATCTTTACGGCCAAAAATTCCTATATCGTTCACTCAACGATGAAGAGTTTAGATGAAAAACTAGGGAGAAACTTCTTGAGAGTCCACCGTTCGTTTATCGTGAG
>JARXAV010000067.1 GCA_029865665.1 Flectobacillus sp.
CCTGCAATCTGGCGTTCAGAACGTTGTAATGTATAGCTCAACCAACCCGTTAATTTTCCTCTGTTTTTCTTAACGAATAATTCAAGTCCGTAGGCTCTTCCATCGCCAAACATGAGGTCTTTTTCTACTTTCGGATTCAAGAATAATTGGGCTCCGTCGGCATAATCAATCTGATTTTGGAGTGTTTTGTAATAAATCTCAGCCGAAGCTTCAAACATATTGTCAGCATAGTTTTTAAAGAAACCAAAGGCAACTTGATCAACTATTTGAGGTTTAATATTATTGGTACTCGGTGTCCAAACGTCTAAAGGTGTGGATGCAGCCGTGTTCGATAATAAGTGAATGTATTGTGCCAAACGGTTGTAGCTTACTTTAATGGAACTTTTGTCGCTTAAATTAAGGTTTGCCGAGAAACGAGGCTCCCAGTTACCGTAGGTTTGTAGGTGTAGTCCTGGGGTATTTGGCGAAGTAATTAAATCATAACCCGAAGAGTATGAGTCAGAAATACCTACGTATTTACGCTGATAAGAGACACTGTCTTGGCTCGAATACGAATACGAAGAGTAGCGAATACCGTATTGTAAAGTCAGTTTTGGGCTAACTTTCCACTCATTGCCAATGTATGCCGATAATTCGAGGGCATTTTTACTTTTTTGACCAAAACTTCTCGAAATCCCTTCTGAAGTAGCCGTAGCTTCTCCTGGTTTGAAATCGTATGTCAGGATTTGCCCACCAAAAGTTAGTGTATTGTCTGGCGAGATATAATAGGTAAAATCAGGTTTATAGCTATAATTGACAATATTTGAACGCCATTTGAACGAGTTATTTGGACGTTTGTTGTTTAAGTCACTGTCAAGGTAATAATCGTAATTACTATAAAATGCGGTATTGTTCAAGAACAATTTGTTACTGAAAACATGGTTCCAACGAGCCGAGAGCGTGCTATTACCCCAGTTGAAACCAAAATCTTGTCCGAATACATCACGTCCAAAATAGCCTGATAAGAAAACCGTATTTTTCTGATTGATGTTGTAGTTTACTTTGGCAGTTAAATCATAAAAGTTGAATTTAGAACCTGCCGAACTACCTGTTAAGAAGGGTTTCGCTAAAATATCAGCATACGAACGACGAGCTGCTACAATGAAGGATGCTTTATCTTTAACAATAGGTGCTTCGATGGACAAACGACTAAAGATTAGACCAATACCGCCATTTACTTCGAGTTGTTTGGCATTTCCTTCTTTCATTTTTACATCTAAAATAGAAGAGCCACGTCCGCCATATTGTGCTGGAATTCCCCCTTTTATTAACTTTACGTCTTTTACTGCATCAGGATTAAAGACTGAGAAGAATCCGAAAAGGTGAGAAGAGTTATACACAGGTGCATCGTCTAAGAGAATTAAATTTTGATCGATACCGCCCCCACGCACGTTGAAACCACTAGCTCCTTCGCCCGCTGTTGTTACCCCAGGTAGTAATTGAATGGCACGTACCAAATCGACTTCACCCAACAGGGCAGGAATCTTTTTGATGGTTTTCATCTCTACCCGATTTACAGACATTTCAACGGCTTTTACGTTATTATCTTCCTTTTCGGCTCGTACAACAACTTCGGCAAGTTCTTGCCCATCTTCTTGAAGTTCGATGTTGAGTTCTACGCTTTTATCGTTTAGGTTGATTGTCTTGATGTTTTTCCGATACCCTACTGAGGTGGCAACTAGGGTGTAGTTTCCTTTGGGTAAAGTCAGAGAGTAAAAACCGTAAGTGTTGGTTGTAGTTCCTGTCAGTAACTCTTTGATGAAGATAGACGCTCCGATTAATCCTTCTCCGTTCTTTGCATCTTTGATGTAACCGCTAACGGTGACTTTTTGGGCTTGCATACTAAGCGGAAAAAGGAGTAGTAGGAGTGTTCTTTGAATAAGTTTTTTCATGAAATTCAAAAATTGGTTATTTGGTAATGAATCAATTGACCTAATTGGTATAACAAAAGAAAGGCGAATAAAGTTTGAATAGTACAAATTTAGCTCCTTCGGATAAATACCCTCTTAATTTTATGATGAACGGTGATAGCCTCATGTAGTGAGTCCATTCTTTGACAAGTGATTACTTGAAAACCCCTATCAATAACAGCAAAAAGGATTTTTTATTTTGAAGAATATTCGTTTTGTTCAATTTCTAATTTTACATCTGGGCTGTATTAAGAAAATCCTTATTGACCTTTTGAATTATAGAAAAGTATTCTTTGTAAGTTATTTTAATATGTAATATAATTCCGATTTTTGTATTTGTAATTTTGTGAAAATTATCTAATTTTTTGAGTTTGTCGTGATGATACTATGACTTGAATCGTTTTCTGCTTCTGTATGCTAGTACAACTGTCTGATTATTAAAATAATATGCAATATATTTCCGAAAATAAAAATATTTCAATTATTTTTTATCAATTCGGCAATATGTTTCCGATTGTATTTTTTTATTCAAAAAAAAGATTACACCTTTGTTTCGAAAATGAGATAAATCATGGAATTAATACAACTAGGACATATCATTCGAGACAAAAGAAACGAACTCGATTTGACACAAGAAATGCTAAGTCTGCAAAGCGATGTAGCAATCAAAACAATTCATTCGATTGAATTGGGAAAAGCGAATCCTTCTGTAAAAACACTTTCCAAGTTGCTAGACACCTTGAAGCTTTCACTTATTGTCATCAACAGAAAGATTAACTAATCTAAACAAAACATCAACAATTATTTATCATGGAACAAGCCATCAGTTACGAACGAATTCCGACCATTATTTATAGTAATTCAGAAGATGCTTCTCGTGCCGTTGCACAAGAAATAGCAGTCATTATTCGTAAAAAAGCCTTAGACGGTCAGCCAGCAGTATTGGGTTTAGCAACAGGTTCAACACCGAAAAAAGTGTATGCTGAATTAATTAGAATGCACAAAGAGGAGGGACTTAGTTTTCAGAATGTAGTAACTTATAACTTAGATGAGTACTACCCAATGGAACCTGATGCCGTACAAAGTTATGTACGCTTTATGTGTGAGCAGTTATTTGACCATGTGGATATTCCGAAAGGAAATTGGCATTTGCCTGATGGTACGTTACCCTTGGAAAAAGTAGCTGATTTTTGTCGTGAATACGAAGCTCAGATTGAACGCTATGGGGGATTAGATTTCCAACTTTTAGGAATTGGACGTAACGGACACGTTGGATTTAATGAACCAGGGTCGTTAATTAATTCTAAAACTCGTTTGATGACCCTTGATTTAACTACTCGTATTGATGCCGCAGGGGATTTTGGTGGTTTAGCCAATGTCTCTAAAAAGGCAATCACGATGGGGATTCAGAAAATCATGCAAGCCAAACGAGTAGTCTTGCTTGCTTGGGGTGAACACAAAGCTCAAAACGTTGCAAAAGCGGTAGAAGGATTAGTAACTGCTGATGTTCCTGCTTCTTGTTTACAATTGCATGAAAATGCTTCGTTTATGATTGATACGGCGGCGGCTTCTCAGTTGACACGTATGAAAACACCTTGGTTGGTGGACAGCGTGAATTGGGATAAGGCGATGATTAAAAAAGCTGTTATCTATTTAGCTCTTGAAGTGAAGAAACCTGTCTTGAAATTAACAAACAGCGATTATAACGAAAACGGGTTGTCTGATTTGTTAGCGTTATACGGACAGGCTTATGACATTAACATTGAGGTTTTCAATAACTTACAACATACGATTACGGGCTGGCCAGGCGGAAAACCGAATGCAGATGATTCTAACCGTCCAGAAAGAGCGTATCCGAATAAGAAAAAAGTCTTGATTTTTAGCCCGCACCCAGACGATGATATTATCTCAATGGGGGGAACATTCCAGCGTTTACACGATCAAGGTCACGAAGTACACGTAGCCTATCAAACATCTGGTAACATTGCAGTAGCCGATGACGAAGCCCTTCGTTTTGCTGAATTTGTCATTGATTTTAACAGCTCTTTTGAAGCCAACAACCCAGTAGCGAATCGTGTGTATAAAGAGGCGGTTCGTTTCTTGAAAAACAAAAAAGATTCGGAAGTTGATATTGCAGAAGTAAGAGAAATTAAAGGCTTGATTCGTCGTGGTGAAGCAAAAAATACTTGCCGTTACGTTGGGATTCCGAAAGAACAAATACATTTCTTAGATTTACCTTTCTACGAAACAGGGATGGTTCAGAAAAAACCATTGAGCGAAGAGGATGTTGAGATTGTTGCGAAGTTAATCGAAGAGATTCAACCGCATCAAATTTATGCTGCTGGAGATTTAGCCGATCCACACGGAACGCACAAGGTTTGTTTAGATGCCATCATGGAAGCAGTGCAACGCTTAAAACATCGTGAGTTTATGAGTAACTGTTGGGTGTGGTTATACAAAGGAGCTTGGCAAGAATGGGACATCGACCAAATTGAAATGGCTGTTCCAATGTCTCCAGATCAAGTATTGAAAAAACGTTACGGTATTTTCAAACACCAATCACAAAAAGATGGTGTGCCTTTCCAAGGAACAGATGCTCGTGAGTTCTGGCAACGTGCAGAAGACAGAAATCAGAATACGGCTGATATTTATAACCAATTAGGTTTAGCCGAATACGAAGCGATGGAAGCTTTCGTTCGTTGGAGATTCTAGTAGCGTAGCCAACAAAGAAAGACTAGTAATAGACATAACAATTATCCCACTTCATACAACAAACGAAAGGTTACTTAAACCAGATTCCTTTTGCAATGAGGTAAGGAATAAGCAGCCATAATAATCCTTTTATTAGGAAAAATAAGAACCCTACTAGGCCCATTTTCTTGAGCCACGAGTAGGGTTCTTTGTTTGATGAGGGTTTGTTCGACATATTTCTTTGGGTTTTCTTGACAACGACAACTGACCTCGAAATGTTTCATTGGAGGGCTTATTTGTGATGAAAGTCGTCATTATTCCTTTTAACGAATTTCTTCTTGGTTTGGTAAACCATCTTTCAAGATAATACGTTAGTCAAGCAGAAGCGTATAAACGGCTGTAATACTTATATTTAAAATGAGAAAGTTCTTCCTGATAATCAACCTATTCATTGTCTTGTACTTGCTTTTTGCTCAAAGCTGTATGCGAATGCGAAAAAGCGATGCAGAGGCTCAAAAAGAGTTTCGCCAGTCGGGAGTAACCCTCAAAACTGAAACTAGTGATATTCAGGGCTTTCCTTTGCACTATGCTCAAACAGGAAGTGATACGGCTCAAACACTCTTGTTTGTACATGGTTCGCCTGGTAGCTGGTCTGCTTTTGAAAATTACCTAAAAAATAAAACCTTACAAGCTCGTTATCGCATCATCTCGATTGACCGCCCAGGTTTTGGTTATAGCGACTTTGGAAACGCTAAAAACCTAAGCGAACAGGCAACAATTATTGCCAAGTTCATGGACAAAATAGATAATAATCGTCCAGTAACCATTGTAGGACATAGCTTAGGAGGACCTTTAGTGGTAAAATTATCCGCTCTTCGTCCGCAATGGATAAAAAAGACCGTCATCTTAGCTGGAGCATTAGACCCATCTGCCGAAGCACCCGAAAAATGGCGACCGTGGCTTTTTAAAAC
>JARXAV010000054.1 GCA_029865665.1 Flectobacillus sp.
AGGGTATTGAGAATTGGTTTTCCAGCCGTTCCAGAAGGTTCGCCATCGTCATTTACACGGAAATTATTTTTATCAATGCCTAAACGGTAAGCATAACAGTGATGAACCGCTTTGAAATGCTCTTTCTTTAAGGGTTCTAACAATACTTTTACCTCAGACTCATGCTCAATTGGATAGGCATAAGCAAAGAATTTACTTCCTTTATCTTTAAATAATCCTTCTACTGGTGCTTTAATTGTCTTGTATGTATCCTGACTTGACATTTTGTGTTTTATTTTAAATTCACTATCTTAGCAACACTTTAATCAAAATTATACATTGATAATCAGTTGATTATTAATAATCTTTAATCCTTTTATCAGAAAATGCTAAAACTTAAATATTTTGTCGAGCATCACGTTTTTGGAGTTTGCTCGCATATTGGAGAAAAGTTTGGGATTAATACAGGGAGTATTCGTCTTTACTTCATTTATCTTTCATTCCTTACAATGGGTTCTCCCATTTTGATTTACTTAGTGTTGGCATTTTGGATGAATATCCGTAAATACCTTCGTCAGCAAAATAATCCAAGTGTGTGGGAGTTCTAGTTATTACCAATTTCTTGTCGTGTATTAACTAGCTAAAGCTGCTTTAGCTCATTGCTTTTCTTTTTGCCTTTGCCAAAATATTCCCAAACGATGCTCTTGGGATAAATCATCGAAACAGCTTTTGTTTTGATGATTGCATTCCTTTTATTTCTCCAATTGCTGATGTTTCCGTAAAAGTTAAAATGGGCTTTTAGGATTGCAATACAGTCTTGAATATTACCAGACAATACAAATTTTACACCAGCAATTCCATCTAAAATTAAGCGAGTTAAAATTGTACCTACAAGCCCTTTATCGGGATGATTTTTGTAGAGCATTGCCAATCCATTTCTAAAGTTTAAGAACGTTTTTCTCGGATTTGATTTATGTAATGTTCCGCCACCCACATGATAGACAGTCGATTCTCCACAAGTATAAACTCGATACCCTTTGTGTTTCATTCGCCAGCAAAGGTCAATTTCTTCCATGTGGGCAAAGAAATCTTCGTCAAAGCCTCCTAATTCATGAAAAATCGGAGTTTTTACAAACATACAAGCACCCGTTGCCCAAAAGACTTCCCGATTATCGTTATATTGTCCTAAGTCCTCTTCAAGCGTATCAAACATTCGTCCACGGCAATATGGATAACCCAAATAATCAATAAAACCACCTGCTGCTCCTGCATATTCAAAAGAAGCTTTTTGATGAAATGCTCTGATTTTAGGTTGACAAGCAGCAATGTTCGCATCGCTTTCCATCAGGGCAATAACAGGTTTAAGCCAATTTTCTGAAACTTCTACATCCGAATTCAACAAAACATAATAATCCGCCTTGATTTGTTTCAGAGCATCGTTATATCCCTTTGCATAGCCTCCATTTTGAGGTAATTGAATCAGGGATATGGAAGGATAATGATTTTGCAAAAATGGAACAGAATCGTCCGTAGAAGCATTGTCTGCCACATATATAGATGCTCCTTGCGAATGTGTAATTACCGAAGGCAAGAAATCAGAAAGGAATTGTTTACCGTTATAATTTAGGATAACGACAGCGATATTTTGCATGAGAAAACTGGGTTTATAGCTCACAAAAGTAATGCTTTTTCCCAAAAATTGGGTAAATAGCGGTTATTCTGAGGATTTTCATTTAACTTAGTTCTTACCTAATCAGAGCAAGGTTCGTAGAATCACGAAATCTTATCTCTTATTTACCCACAAATCCCTAGATTTTTGGGAATCATCATCAAATACAATTATAATTTATGGCAAACAATTCTATTTTTCGCAGGAAATCCATTAATCACGTTTTAGCCAGTACAGGAGGAGAACAGGGGGCAGGCTTACACAAAGTACTGGGAGTTCGAGATTTGACTTCTTTTGGTATTGCTGCAATCATTGGAGCAGGAATTTTTAGCACCATTGGTCGTGCTAGTTTTGAGGGAGGCCCTGCGGTGTCATTACTCTTTATTTTTGTAGCGATTGCTTGTGTTTTTACAGCTCTTTGCTACGCTCAATTTGCTTCGATGGTACCTGTTTCGGGAAGTGCCTACACGTATGCTTATGTATCATTTGGTGAAATTTTCGCTTGGGTAATTGGCTGGGCTTTGATTCTCGAATATGCCGTTTCTAATATGGTCGTCGCTATTTCATGGTCAGAATATTTTATCGGAATGCTCACAGGTTTTGGAATTCCTTTCCCCGATTATTTGACGATTGACTACGGTACGGCTCACAAAGGTTATTTAGCCCTTCAAAATCATGAGCCTTTGACAGATAGTTTGAAAATTGCTTCCGATGCTTATCTTCATGCTCCTGTGTTGGGTGGTGTGAAAATCTTAATGGATTTACCTGCTGGCGTGATTACACTGCTAGTAACCTCGTTAGTCTATATTGGTATTCGTGAGTCAAGAACGGCAAGTAATATGCTGGTTGTCTTGAAGTTAATTGTAATTGGTCTAGTGATTTCAGTAGGTGTATTTTATATAAAGCCCGAAAACTGGTCGCCTTTCGCACCCAATGGAGCAAAAGGAGTATTAGGAGGAGTGGCTTCGGTGTTTTTTGCCTTTATCGGCTTTGATTCCATTTCTACTACCGCCGAAGAGTGTAAGAACCCGCAACGAGATTTACCTAAAGCCATGTTGTATTGTTTGGCGATTTGTACGGTTTTGTATGTGTTAATTACTTTGGTACTGACAGGGATGGTAAATTACACCGAATTAAAGGTAGATGATCCTTTAGCCTATGTTTTCCAAAAAATTGGCTTTAATTTTGCAGCAGGAGTGATTTCGGTGTCGGCAGTAGTAGCTATTACGAGTGCATTATTGGTATATCAGATGGGGCAACCTCGTATCTGGATGTCGATGAGTCGTGATGGATTGCTTTGGAAACGTTTTGCTAAAATTCACCCGAAATTTCAAACACCAAGCTTTGCTACCATTATTACAGGCTTAGTGGTTGCCATTCCATCTTTATTTTTGGACATGGGCTTCTTTGTTGATTTAACCAGTGTCGGTACATTCTTTGCCTTTATTTTGGTATGTGCAGGTATTTTGTACTTAGATTACCAAGGCTTATCGAAAGATGCGAAGTTTAAAGTGCCTTATCTAAACGGACAGTATATTGTAGGAACAGTCTTTGTGTTGGTATTTGGTTATGTACTTTCAACAGGAACGTTAGTTAGTCAAATAGAAGAGAAGCCGTTATTACTCATTTTTTGGTTAGTATGGATTGCTCTTTCGGTATTGGCTTATTTACATAAATGTTCTATTTTGCCAATTTTAGGGATTCTAACCAATCTTTATTTAATGACAGAATTGGGTGTTACCAACTGGACAATTTTTATAATTTGGTTACTGATTGGTTTGGCTATTTATGGTGGCTATGGCTATAGACATAGTAAACTGAGAGACGTGGAATAGCTTTCTTTTCAATAGGTTATCGTTTAGTATATTATTTTTACAATACGGCATTTATACGTAATACAGCTTTCAGGTTGGCTTACGTATAAGTGCCGATTGCATTTGCAATACAATTACATTTTCATCAATAATCCCAATCGGAGGTCAGTCAAGGCTTCCACAATTAATTAGACCATTACCATGATAAAATCTCGTGTTTATTTAGACAATGCTGCCACAACACCCCTTGACAAAGAAGTGTTAGCAGCTATGTTGCCCTTATTAGAAACAACTTTTGGAAATCCCTCGTCAATTCATGCTCACGGACGTGAAGCACGTAATTTGATTGAACGTTCTCGAAAAACAGTTGCTAATTTGTTGAATACTTCCCCAGCCGAAATCTTCTTTACGTCGGGTGGAACAGAAGCTGACAACACTGCTATTACTTCTGCAATTGAAACGTATCAATTAACACACGCTATTACTTCTAAAGTAGAACATCATGCGGTCTTGCATACGCTTGAACATTTGGCGAAGGCGGGAACAATTCGTTTGAGTTATGTAAATTTGGATGAGAAAGGGAATGTTGATTTGACCCATTTAGAAGAATTATTGAAAACCAATCCACCGACTTTAGTGTCTTTGATGCACGCTAATAACGAGATTGGAAACGTACTAGATTTAGAAGCTGCTGGAACGATTTGTCGTGCTTATGGGGCGATTTTCCACTCAGATACCGTGCAGACAATGGGGCATTTTCGTCATGATTTACAGAAATTACCTGTTGATTTTATCGTAGGAGCAGGGCATAAATTTCATGGGCCTAAAGGCGTAGGATTCTTGTATATAAATGCTGACAAACGTATCAATCCTTTGATTCATGGAGGTTCACAAGAGCGTAATATGCGTGGAGGAACAGAAAATATCTATGGAATTATCGGTATTGCCAAAGCCATGGAAATTGCGTATGCTCAAATGGATGAACATCGTAAGCATATTGAAGGCTTAAAAAGTCGCATGATAGAGAAATTAAGTCAGTTTGAAGGCGTATCGTTTAATGGCGAATCGGGTAATCTAGAGAAAAGTCTTTATACGGTTTTGAATGTAAACTTCCCGCCATCAGCAGAAGCAGATATGTTCTTGTTTAACTTAGATATTAATAAAATCTCGGCTTCGGGTGGTAGTGCTTGTACGAGTGGAACAAACATCGGTTCACACGTCTTGACGGAGTTACACACTGATCCGAATAGTCCTGCGGTGCGTTTTTCTTTTTCGAAATACAACACCGTGGAAGAAATTGATTATGTTATCGAAAAACTAACGACTATCCTGAAAGGTTAGGGGTACTTGTTTTAGATGCTGCATGAAAACGGAGGTGTGTGAAAAGTTAAAAGTTTATAAGATTAAAGCTGAAAACAGGAATATTATCTGGTACAGAATGCTTTAAACGTTAAACGTTACACTTTTTACACACCTTCGAATTTTTTCAGTAAAAATATGTCCATCTCAAACGTTCAACAAAACGTTTTAAAATAGCTTATCACGATGAAAACATTCAGAAAACTCTTTCTACTTTTTGTTCTTAGTGGAATAGCCATGAGTTGTAGCGATTCGTTTTTGGAACTCAATCCAATTTCCAATGCTACCGCCGATAATTTCAAAAGTAAAGACGACTTCGACTTGGCAGTGAATGCCGCCTACACGTCGCTCTACACCATTTATCACCCAGAAGGGGCTGTTTCTTATGTAAACGAGCAAATGAGCGATAACGCCATTATGTTCAACATTTCAGGAATTCAAGCGGATAAGTGGCAATTCAAAGATTATAGCTTGATGACGACCAACACCATGGTATATCAATTTTGGCAAGACTATTACAAAGCGATTTTTAACACCAATATTGTCTTAAACAAAATCGAAACAACCAGCTTAGATGCTGCTTATAAAGACGATGTAAAGGCTCAAATGATGTTTTTAAGAGCCTTGTACTACTTCCATTTGGTACAAATTTGGGGCGATGTTCCTTTGGTAACAACACCTATCACAGGCGATGAAGCATACAGCGTGTTACGTTCACCAAAAGCTCAGGTTTATGATCAAATCAAGAAAGATTTACTGTTTGCAATTGACAAATTACCGCTTGCATCCACTATTACCAAATTGGGAAAAGCCTCAAAAGGGGCAGCACAAACGCTATTGGGAAAAGTCTATTTAACCCAAGGCGATAAAAGTGCTGCTGCTTCGGTCTTGAAAGAAGTATATGCAAGTAACCAATATGTTCTATTACCAACCTACGCAAGTCTTTGGGGGCCAACCGTAAAAAACACCAAAGAATCAATTTTTGAAATTCAGTACCTAGGCGGTTCTACCTCCGCACCGTATAGCCG
>JARXAV010000272.1 GCA_029865665.1 Flectobacillus sp.
CGAATGAAATAACCCTCCATTTCAGAAAATGTAGTAGCTTCAAAACGAAATGTTTGTACCTGACGAACAAAAACCAATATTACTTCTTGAAAAATATCATCACAATCCTCTTCGCTACCACCCTGCTTATAGATATAATTGGTAACAGGGAGTTTAAAACGTTGGTATAAAAAGTTAATTACTTTTTCCACCTCAATTGGACGATCATCTCGGATACTATCTACACAGGTTTTAGGGGTAAATTTCTGACTCATAAGCACTTAATGTTATTACTCTTCTCATTTCTAATTTGCAAAGCCTAAACAGGTTTTAGAAATAAATATACTCAAATTAACCTATAAATAAACGGGGATTTACAATTTATCCGCTAACTATACCTTAATGATGAGTATCGTACATCCAAACTGCAATAACCTAGCTAAACTCATTTCGACAGAAAAAAATAAGATTTTTTCCGATTTATACTGAATGGGTTATTTCGGAAACATGATAGGATGTTGAGTCTTCACAATCCCCTCAACATCCTAGATCATGTTTAAAATCATTTGTGTTATTGTAGCAAGCTTATCACTTGCAGCGTGCCAAAACGAGCAAAGCATTACTCCTAAGAACCAAGTAAATGTAAACAAAGCCATCAGTGCAGATCCTCCTGTTGGTAATGGGAATGGTGGACCTCGCTAATTGTTTATGCTCCTTCTTTGCCGAGAAGGAGCATATTTTCCGCCTAGAAAAGTATGCAATTGGGATAAAAGATGAACTGTAAATTGACACTCTCCCCCGTAACTGTCAGTAGCAAACCGTCTTTAAAACAACCCCTTCTTGGCGGAGAAGGGGCATTTTGAGTTAAGTAGGAACGAGATTACGAGGATTTTATTAATTAAAAAGTCTTATTGAAGTCGTTGCCATTGTTTCGATGGCTTTAGCCTAAAGCTCTTATGATGCTGGTAGAAACGCAACTCATACAACTGAAGCGCATTGATCCAACGAATATCCGATTGCTGTGCAAACGCACTATCTAACCTTGGCACACGAAACCTTATTACAGGCCGTTCAGTTGAGGTAGCTAATAAATAGGTGGTGTCTTTTTGCCTGAATTCTTCCAGATGAAACGTCAAGGGAACTTGTTTATATTGTAAGGAATCAGGTAATAAGACAGGTTTAGGGCTATTTGTATAAATATGCGAAGGAACCCACAAGGTTGTCTGTAAGGCTAGCTGATTTACTTCATAAAAGGTTTTGTAAACCATCAATCCTAGCGAGCAAATAACACAGATTAGGGCAGCTACTTTTCGTAGATATACCCAGGGAAGCATAGCGAAATCGTATTGCTCCTGAGCATCTTGTTTCTGTTTTTCTTCAATAACCTGCTCGATTTCGGCAAAAGGTATTTCCTCTAACCAATCGTCCAATTTTACCCACAATTGATAATCCGCAAAGAGTTTCTTATCAGTTTGAAGACGTTGTAAAAAGTCAGACTCCTCTTTTGGAGTCATTTTACCATGAATAAAATGTTCAATTTCATCAAACGGTTGTTCTAATTCTTCTGACATAGTTATTTTGCTATTGCTTAGGATTCCTTTTGCAGGATAAAATCAACAATGGCCAATCCTCTTGAGCCATACCAATTACTCTCAGGGTCATTAATAACCGAACGCATCCACGCAATCAAAGCCTTTTTACAGTCTTGCCTTTGTTGAGCTTCAGACGTTTTTTTCTCATATACGGGTGGCATTGCCTTTACCGTTTCCACGGTAGGTACAAAACCCAATACAGCTTCTTGGATTAGCCTAGTGAAGTGTTGATTTCGGGCGGTCAATAACAAGGTTCTGGCTTTACCAGCATGAACATGCTTTATTGCGTCAATTCCCTCTAAGATAAAAGCAAAAACTTCTTCTTTAGAAAATCTATTATGCTTGATTTCTAAACTTGGCAGCACAAACTCCGACTTGTTTACTCTTCTATTTTCAAGGAAAAGCATTTTGTAAATTCCAGACCAATAATCTTTCAAGGTACTTTTAGGGATAAAGTATCCTTGCTTCAATTCGCTTAGCAAAACGGTCATACTCTCAGAAAAAACATCTGCATCGAAGTTGGGAAGGCTTGCGATGCCAGACTTACAAAGGGCAAAT
This sequence comes from Flectobacillus sp., assembly GCA_029865665.1. The sequence continues at coordinate 2,130 of JARXAV010000272.1, forward strand.
AGCTGATTTTGTGCTTTTTCTTGCTCAACTTCAGTACCATAACTTAGTTGTAGCAGACAATATTTATCTTGAAACATCCGCTTAAAATAAAGCAATCTATTTCTTTTTTGAACATCGTCTTTGCCGATTAATTTAAACAAATACGTATCAAATACTTGTTGAACAACCCAATTAGCTGTCCATTTTTTAACAACTCCTATATGGGTTAAGCCTTGTGCAGTTTTATCAGATAACAGGTTAATCATCAGCTCGTGCCGTTGTTTTAACTTTTTCTCTACTGACAAATAGCTATTTTTTTGCTGGTTGATATACTGCAATTGGTTCTGATACAATTTTTGTTCATAAAATGGAATCGCAATCAATTGCTTTAATGTGCTTACTATTTCGTCTTCGTTTGGCTGATAAGCATAGGACAGCATTGCTTCAATTGCTGTGGCAAATGCGTTATCAATTGCTTCAACAGCTTGTTTTTCATCCTCATATTTTTCGATTGCATACTGTACAATACGCTTTCTGTATAGTTCGTCAAAACGTTTAATTGCATTGTTTCGAACTACTATATCGTTATGATGAAGAGCTGCCATTACCTCTTGAAGTACCGTCATATTACAAGAAGAATTAATTATCAAAAATATGTTGAAAACGCTTTTTACGTAGAAACAAAAAATAATCTAATGAAACCTTACGTCTTCTTGATATAGTTGCTTTCAAGTTATTCTGAAGAGTCACGTAATTATCTTCAGGATAATAGCCTTTTAAATGGGTACTATTGATAATAAATGAACGATGTATTCTCAAGAACTCGAACTCATAGCAAAGACTTTCAAATGATTTTATGGTTTTAGCAAAAATCAATTTTTGTCCAGAGCGTAAATGCAAAAAGGTATAATTTGCTGACGCTTCTAACATGACAATTTCAGCTATGGGGTACTTATGTAACCCTAGTTGAATGTAATTATCTCGTCTTGAAGTGGATAGAGTTTTCATAATCTTATCTTAGTTAAGTAAATATCATCTGTTTAAAACCAGCCCCTGTTAAAAGCGAAGGTTTCATCTTGTAATTACCACCAAAATAGAAAGGTTACGAATGAGCAAAAAAAATCTTCTTTTCCTTAAAAATTTATTTTGGATAGGACGTAATCTGTACCATCCGTTGTACGGTTTGGCTACCTGCGGACTTATCCCTAAGCTTTTCAATAGGATCTATCAGATAATGTAACCCTCCTTTTTCCCTTATGTTAAGTTGTTCAAAGGATCCCGTAGTCGCAAACCCAATAATTGCTTCCACACCAAACGGAGCTGAACATAAAAACCGCTCCTTGAGAGGTTGAGGAATATTTGTTTGACTGGCTGTAATTTGAAAATCACTATTATTCATAAAGAATAGGCTATCAACTGCATCTTTGTAGATAATACGTACTCGGCATGGGCGATTCGCAATTACATAGAGCGATAGTTCTTCTCCTTCTCTAAAACTCTGGGGAGCAGAGCCTTTATTTGTTCGAACTTCAAATTGTAATTTTTTAATATCATAATTATCAGGTGTTTCCTTAATTACATTCGTCAATACATTATTGGTTGCCACATACGCTTCTTTGGGAACAAGTCCATTTGCCCATTCACTTTTGGTATCAATCAGTATTTTATAGGAAGAATTAACCACCTCATGTCCAAGACTATCTACTAAGTTAACGTTAACCTCCAATTCATTCCCCTCAACGGTATAGCTACTATTTAAGGTAAGTACTCGATAGATTGAACGAACAGGTAACGTCACTTTTAAATTACGATGTGTACAAAGCAACATTGCTTTGAGTTGCCCTGTGAAAAGGTGTGAAAAGCTATTGATAATTCCTTTCCCTTGATAAGAAACCTTCTGAATATTAATTTCCTTTGTTTCACTTTTAGGAATTTTGAGGCTTAAATCATTGACAATCTTCTCGACCATATCCTCTAATGTTCTATCAGATAAGGCTGTAGAGAAGGATTCTACCGAAGTAGCGGCGTTTATTTCCGACAAGTCATTATCTATGTAAGCAATCTTCAACGATTCTTGATTAGCCGCTTCTACTCTTAAAACGATTCGACAATAGTCATAATTTCGAATTACCTCTTTATCTTCATAACCATTCAAATGCCATGTACCTTGCATGTATTTCCGTGCATAAATAAATACATCCGTTTGGTTTTTAAAAAGTACCTTCGCTTCTTCAAATGAGATATTAAAACTTAGTCCTCTCGGTTGGTACCTGGTTTGAACCCCAAAAAAATACTCTTTAATCGGTAACATTTTAGAACTATTGGTCAATATTCCTACAGGATTTAAGTCATTTTCAATGACAACCTGCTGATGGGTTAGGTTTCCAACAATTTCATCCCATGATTTCTTTTCATCTTCATCCACTTGAGCGTTAAAGTTAACCTGCATGGCTGCCTTCGTTTTCTTGAGCATCTTTATGGCCTGTTTGAGTAATAGCTGCTTTTGGTTGACACTCATTGAACTAGACTGCCCAAAGCTAACACCAGAAAGCAACAAACATAAAATGGAAAATAACAATCGTTTTTTAAGCATAATCTCGGTCTTTATCTAAATGGTTTATAAGAAATAATCTAGCTATGAATCAATAGCATCAAGAGAAATTAACAAAAGCGTCCTTCTTCCCTCTACTTGGAAAAAAGACGCTTTAATAGGTATAGCGAACTAACACACGTAATAGAGAAGAACTATCATGTTTATTTGTGCTTAATTTTCACTAATAATGGGACAATTGTTCCTTTGGGAGTTCCCTTTACTTCAAACGCTATTTTCTCAGTATCATAAGAAATTGAGCTATAAGGCACAAAATCCTTTCCAATCACCGAGAACACTTTTTGCTTAAAGTCAGATTCTGCCCCTGGAGCCTTTTTAATATCTTCACTGATTTTATCAAGATCTAATTCTTTCGTTGAATAAAGCACTAAGAAATAATCGTTGCCCGGTTTATTATCCATCGTAAATGAACTATTTGCAGCAGGCAAAGTTGCTTCGTTATTAGAAGGAATTAAGGTACTGATACCCTCTTCATAAGGGAATAATTTCGAAACACGGTTTACATCATCTGAAGCTAAGATGTAAACATAACTTGTTAAGTTATTAGAAATCACCGTTTTGAAGGACGTTCCTGAGGTATATTCCTGAGTAGTATTATACGTAATCATGTCAATGGAAGTGGTATCTTTCGTGACATCCAATCCTCTTTCTAAGATTACTCGCACTGGCATACTTTCGCCAGAATTTAGGATAGGCTTAATACTACCTTTCAACGATACCTGAGCTACTGGCGTAACAGGCGTTGGTGTAACAGGTGCAGGCGTAACGGGTGTTGGTGTTGGTTCTGGTTTTGGGGCAATGATAGGAGAAATTATCTGAAACGCATAAGGCGTAAAAGCGACCACATCTTTACAATTTGCCCATGTCAAGCCACCGCTACCCCACTTATCTCCCCAACTATTTACAATTAAAAACGCTTCTCTAGCACTGTCATAACCAATGATTGTTAGGGCATGACCTCCTAATGTTTTTTCGATAGATTCGTTCGGAGCAGCTTTCCATGTATCTGTAGCTTTAAAGAAAGACTGAGGAATCATCATTCCGATAATAACAGGGTTTTGACTTTCGTATAAGGCCGTCTTAATCGCTAATACTCTATCTTCAGTTGAGGTAGTACTGTGTAGTTCAAACAAGGTACTGTAACCTTCAATTTTAAAATTAGAAGCTTCCGCATCAATATCTGTTGGCAATTGAGTTCCACAACCATAAGGAACCGATTTAAGAGTAGCTACACCTGTTTTTTTCAATAGGTCTAGGGCATCCCAAGGGTTTGTACCTAACTGACACTGAATATCGGTTGGTCTTTTGATACGATCAAAAATATATGTTGGAGAAAATGCTATCGCTAAAGCAGCTTCAGGAGTTTTTGCATTCATTAATTTTGCCTGCATGACCGTTCTCATATAATAAGCGGTTGCCCAACCTACGCAAGTACTAAAATCTCCCTGATTCCCAACGGGTGGTAAATAGGATTTCAAGCTAAAACTAGGAGGTAAAATTCCTCTTAACATTTTAAATTCAGGTGAGCGTTTAATTAGGCTCATATACTTGCTATCGTTACGTATCATACCTAACTTGTAGGTTTTTTGTGCAAAAAGTCTTTGCGAACATAGCAAGCTTACCAAAAGTAAAAAGGCAATACGATTTAAAAGTAAGTTTTTCATAATCTGTTTATTTTAAGCTTATTATTTAGATTTAACACTTATTGAGGGAGCAAATAACACAGGGTTAATGCTACTAAAGTTCTTTTAAAATCACTTGAGATAATTGATAATAAGAACCTATACCTGAAATACATTTACCCGGAGCTGGCATACGTTGAGCAGAGGTAATCTGAGTTGTTACTGGAACTCCTTTGTCAAACTTCTCAACACTATGGAAAGTAGTAATGCGATTAAACCACTTGTTATAATCATTTTTACGGAATTCATCATAAAAACTGATGTCCACACTTTTTAATTGATAACTAGTTTTTTTCTCCCGTACTTTTCTAAAAAATGCTTCTTTAGTTAATTGCTGGGGCGTTCCTTCTTTACTGATTATCGTTACAAAGCCACTCTCATCAAACAAAATGGCACTTTCTTCTTCTAACTGCTCTAACGCTACAGCACTAAGACTTGCTTGTTTTAAGGTCTCTATATACTCCACAAAACGTTGTACTTTTTTCTCTGCTGTCCAGTCAATCACTGGCACAATTACTTCTACAGGTTTAACCACGGGTTTAGGCTCAGGTACAATCGTATCTTTCTTCATAATGACGATTGGAAGCGACGTACCTTTACGAACGATTTGTTCGATTTTTGCGTAACGAACATTTCTTTTAGTGTCAGAATAAACTACCGCAACAAAAGATAAAGTATCTTGTACTTCAACATTTAACTGAGCGTTAGGTCGGCCATGAATTGTTACGGGAATGGTTACTTTGTAACGGTGAAGTAACCGCTGATCTGCTGTAGTTGAGTCTAAACTGAGTATCTCCATCTCGTCACGAGACAATTGGTATTTGAAGGTATTTTTATACACCCCAGAAGATAATTTCAAAAAATCCAGTGGAGCGATAAAGTTTTTACCAGCAATAGTCTCCAACTTTTTGTCCGTCTTGATATCCCCAGGAAGTAGATGATTCACTACTAAAGAGGTATCACTCGTAAAGAAAAGCTCGACAAAGTCTTTTGCTTTTTTGTTTGTGGGGTCTTTGGCTAAAATTGGAACTAATAAATTCACTTCTTTTTGATAGCCTTTTAACATCAAGTCAATAGCACGTTCATGTGGACTAGGAATTTCTTCTGATTTTAGACTCCATAAGCCTACACACACAAAAACAGCGACTACTATTCTACTTACCATGTTTACAAAATAATTTTTCATTTCTTAATCATTAAAGGTTGAATTACTACGTTTGAAAGCTGCCAATAACTTAGCTGATTCTTGGTTAGCTCATTTGGCACAACTACCAAATCTATTTTTTTACTGGCAAACCAAGGAGCTGAGTTTGATACATTGAGCGTTACATTTGTTAATTTGCTACGTTCGCCGATATACTGCCCATTGGGTTCTAAATAAAAATCAGTTACATAGCTGAGGTCAAAACTGCTTATCGTTATTTTAGAAACGCCATTTAATAAGCTATCTAACGTTTTAACCTTGCTACATTCGTTTATACTGAAAGCTTTCAAAACCTTATCACCTGTGTAGAAAAAAATGGTATCTCCTTTAATCGTATTTCGTAGTTCTTGGCAAATCATGGCTTGTTCTGCAACAGTTTTTGTGTTATCCAACAGTGTATTCAATCCATTAACTACCTTATTATGAATAGATTCGACGATATTTTTGGTAAGAGGTTCGCCAAAAATCCATTTACCAGTAAAGCCCATTTCTTTAATAAAAAAATTTAAACTTTTACCGTTAGAAAAACCTTTAGCACCTAGTTTTACGACTAGATACTCTCCAATACGATGTAAGTTTCGCTGGTTTACCTTAACTGCCCAAAATTTGAGAGGAATAAGGCATGTAACCTCTGTTTCTGTTTTAGAAAGATTCTTAACTCCAATAATTTTCACGAGAGAATCTTCAATCACATATTGGTATCCCCACCGAAACGCATTAGGTAACGCTTCAATCCATTTTTTTGCGGAAATAGTAGGTCTTTTCTGACGATAGATGGCATCTTCTTCCAAAATATTAGGAATCAATACCTCATCATTGGCGAAATAACGTTTCAGAATGTTCTGCTGAATTTTGGGAATCAAAACAGAATCGGGTTTATTTCCCAATTGCTGAATATCGTTAGCAAAAGTTTTGAGGAACGCTCTTACACTATCATATCCTTGTTGGCGAGAATACATATCAATCCGGTATTCCTGTGCTTGTCCACAAAATGTCACGAGCCATAATAGGCTTAATAATCCTAGTTTTTTCATTAATAATGCGTTAAAATGTCTGTAATGAGCCAGCCTGAGTTCTCTTTTTCACGACTAAAATTTTGTAATTCAATTGTGTAATAATCGTTTACTTTAAGGTGAATTTTAACCTCACCGATGACATTGCCAAGCAATGTACCTTCCTTCAAAGTATGCTCCATCCAGCGTAATTCAGGGGTAAATGTAAGAGGGGGTAATAAGAGCGAATGAATACTTTTTTCACTGTTGATATGCTGTAGTAATGGAACAAAGGAAACATCCGCAGCATTGGGATATAATCCTCTATGAGAAGTCTGAAAAGTATCTAATGGAATAGCTGGACTGAACGTCTTTTTTGTTAAGAATTCAGTTGGCACTTCAACTTTTGTTATAAACCAAGCAACACTATGATCCTGAATATCAACCTGTTTTTGAAGTTGAAGAGCAATCGAAATTGGCTTATTTTGATACGTACCGTTCAGAACGATTGAAGCTTTCTGAGACGCTTCTTTGGCAATCTTAGTACTATTAGAACAAATTGCGTCGATGAGGTTTTGTATTTTAGCATAGTATTCAACCTTTTGCTTTTTTGATAGAAGTCGCTCGTCCTCTTCGTTAAAAAGTTTCAGCAAATAATATTGTCTTGAATACACGTTCTTGATGGAATCGGTAAACAGCTCATCGTCTATAAACTTCTCATAGTTAAACCGATCTATAAACTGACTAATACTTTTCACCTCCCAGCGCATATAGGCTTTAGCTCTTTCTTTTTTATGAACAAGCACCCGAATACTATCAGAACCCACCGTGTTAGCAGTACATGGATTGTATATGACGCAAAAGAGTAGAAGAATAATGTAACATACGGTTGTTTTCATAGTTATTAATTCGTGTTTGGACTTTCGAGTAACGTAAGTTCTCCCAAATAAAGCAGTATATCGCTAGTTGCATTAACCGTGATAGTTCGCTTGATACAACGTTTAGCAATGTGTTTAAATGAACTCCCCTCGATTTTCCCTCCGTATAGAAATGTGCAATTGCTTCCTTTTTCGTTGACTATTGTATTAGCATAATAAAATACTTCATAGCGAACCACTTTAACGGAGGGCTGGGAGATTCCCTCATAGAGCCTCTTTAAATAATGGGTAAGGGTTAACTGTTTCGTTTTACCGCTTGTGGTTAATAAGGTGATTCTGGGTATCCGTCGCTTTTTAAGCTTATTCGCTTTGGTTAGCCTATATTTATCAACGATGGAAATAGCTAAAGCCATAGACTTTTTACGGAGTCGCTCAGCGAGTGACTTGTCTGCAACTTGCTGTATATAAACCTGAAAATCAGTTATTCTTCGATTTGACAAATCCAACAAAAGACTATCTGACATAGCTTGAGGCACTAGGATTGAATCAACAGATAAACACTTACCAAAAACAAGCTCCGCCGAGTAAGTTAGGCTATGCGTGAAGAATACAAGGCTGAAAGTCATGAGCAATGTCTTCATGCTATTTTCCTAAATTGGGTAAGGTTTCCACAATGGTTATATTTCCAAAATAGAGTGTAAATTCTCCTTTAGCATTAGGTTCTGCCATAGTTTGAATCGCTTTTCTATCACGGCTAGTATAGATTGCTGTCCCAGAGGCATCATACCCTTTAAAGTCTTGATAATAAAAAGCGGTTGCATGATAGTTCCCATCTTTTCCCTTTTGGTAATCCGAACAATGAGAAACATCATAAGCTGTAATTTCTACTTTGGGAAACTGCTTCAAATCGTATAGACGATCCAAGTAAGTATTGATAGGAACTCCCACTATACTGCCATCTCGTCGAGAAATCTGAACGATTGGCATCTTAAGGTATCTCTTCCCATTTTTATCAATAGCAGTTGTATCAAATAAATCCTTGGCCAATTGTAACGACTTTCTTCTAAGCCGTTCGGGTAACGACTTATCAGCAATTTGTTGGAGATAGTTCTGAAAATCTTCTACCCTTCGCTTTGTCAAATCCTTAAATTCTTGCAACTGTTCTGGCCCAGCATCTAGTTTTTGTGCATGGCTATTCAACCCATTCATAAAGGCGATTAGAATAATTAATAAGCTAACTAACTTTTTTTTCATAGTCATGTTATCTGATTTCTTGTAAGGTAACGTGTTGATATTTTCCCTCTGTGCTAAAGCTTGAATGACTCTCTACTATATTTATTTGTTTGATTAAATTGGCCGATGCAATTACCTTGTCTAAGTAGTTTGTAATTGGTATAGCAGCAGTTTTATTATCAATTTGCTTTACAAATACCCTTACATCGGCATTCGAACCAAAGTATTGATTCTTGCCTTTCCCAAGTAGGTTGTCTCGCTCAACATAGGAGACACCTTCGTCTGCAAGAGTATTTAAAAATTGATTCATTTCGCTGAAACTCACTTTTGGTTCTTGTGTCACTTCTGTTACTACAGGATTATCGTTTATTGGAACAATAGGCTCATCTCCCGAAGTAATTTCCCACTGAGAATGTTGCGATGTTTGTAATTTTTCGACATTTGTTAAATAATTTTGAAGCCTGTTTTCTGCGTCTTCCAAGAAGGTCTGCCAACTAATATGACTGTTGTGAGATTTTGCATATACCAATGCTGTTTTCCACATACAGGTATAAAAACCTCCTGAGGAAGGATAACCAGAGGCTTTCTCATTCCTACGAGAACTAGATAAAATAATAGCCCCTCTTGTTTCTTTGAAGAGTTTTCTTAGAATATCATTTTCCACTGAAATTGACCGCTCAATTAGGGGTTTAACAGCAGGTAACCCCTTAAATTTAACAATGATATTATTGCAGCAATCAGCAAAACTTAATAGTAGCCTTGCTTTTTTTTGTTTGAGCCGTTTATGAATAGCATCCAAAGTGGTGGTTTCTTCTCCATGCAGATATAGTGCAGGATATGGACTTTGTTGGGCAAGTTCTGCGAAGCCATGACCAGAATAATAGAAAACCAGCACGTCATTTGCATCCACTTGTAAACTATTAATGGTACTTTCTAACGTTCGCATATTCAAATCTTGTCGCATAAGCGTTTTTGCCTCGTAGGAAAAATGAAGATTCGTAGCAATTTCTTGAAAGGTTGTATCCATCTTACTGTAATCTGTCAGGCAACTTCCGCCGATGTGTATATCTTCTACATCAATAGCATAAATAACAATAAAACGTTGAGCATAAACCGAGTCAATACCTACATAAAGTAACATTAGTATTAAAATAAAACAGGCTTTTTTCATTGTTTGCTTAGTGTTCAAAATAACTTCCATTTCAACGTGAGTAAATTCACCAGGTACATTGTATCCAACAAAAGGTATTTCCGTCGCATTCATACATACTCGTCCAATCTCCTTTCTAAACCTTAATAGAATTAATGGTAAGTTTTGTAACCAGAAACAAAAAAAAACACATTTTAACAAACGTAAAATGTGTTTTTTTATAAGTATTATACTAAATCAACCATTAAAATATACTCAATAGCCCCCCATCCCATCATCACTTACAAGTTTTATTAGGTGCGTCTTTCGTTATAATCATTAATTTGTCCTCTAAAATTATGTTATCCGAACTCCTTATACTTGACATAATATTTTCTAAAGATTCTTTAAGAAAATGTGTTCCTCTATCAATAACCATAGGCAATTCGCTAAATTTTTTCACTGATGCAAACGATAACAAATAATCATTTCCATAGGGAGGACCACAACGAAAATATTGATTGTTTACACCTTTTATTTCAATCCATTGATTTACTTTTTCTTCTGTCAATTCAAAATTATTTAGCAGTAATACAATACGTCCATCAGCCCAAACATCTATAAGTCTAACAAAACAAGGTTTGGAGCTTTTGAACCAATAATGTAGCGTATCGCACTTGTAGTACGTTAAGTCTCTAACTCCCCGATCAGTTCTTATTTCTATCTCAAAATCATCGGATTTATACGAATTACTGGTCACATTGATGGCTGTTTCAGTCTTGATTTGCTTTTCTGATTTTCCAGAAATTACCGTCCCTTCATAAATTGGCTCTTGTTGCTCTCCAAAATCAGCCGATTTTTTTATGGTTTCGTTAACTGTATTTTGTAGCAAAATATCCCAAGAAGCCATTTCATCAAACAACGATTCATACAAATGGTTGAAAAAGGACTGGGCGAATAGTCCCCCATTATCTTCCGTAATAATGGATTGACGACCTTGCTTGCTTGATTGTATCAGTAGAGAGCCTTGTGGGTCCATAAAGAGCGACTGAACGGCCTTCCTGTTAATATATCCACGAGGAATCCTTCGCTCAAGCTTTTCTGTATTATTAAGGCGTTGATCATTCGTCAATTCACTAAACTCATTGATAATCAAGGTTAGGCGAGCTTGCTTTTGAAGTAAAATATCCCGCAATTTACCCAATTGAATATCCGAATTAGAGGTTTTCCCAAACCTTAACACTGGATAAGAACTCGCAACTGTGTAATATCCTTGAGCAGCATTATAACATAAAATTACGTCGTTTGAACTTACCTGTAGTTGACTTAACTTTTGAATTAAGTATTCAGAATTTTCCAAATCGGAAGCATCCAATAAGTATAACTTAGCATGAATGTTTTCTTCTGAAAATTGATTCTGTAATGCTTTTAGCCGACTCACGACAAAAGCATTACCTTTAATACTCTCTGAACTTACACTGTCAACCAAGCCAATAAGATGAATCTCTTGGGCAGAGATAGCGAATGAAAGCACGAAAAAAAGAGTTAAAAACAGGTATAGTTTTTTCATAAGTGGTTAAATTTTTGAATTATCATTACGTTGTGCTTCGTTCTGGGGAGTCCCAAACGAAGATCATCATACGTGTACGGAATACTCCATAAAATGGATAAGGTATCAGCTGCTGGGCTATTCGAAACGATGGCATCAATTTTCCTTTGATTCAATAATTGATACAGTTCTTTTAGCGATTTATGACCGTATTTTTCGCAATCGATCGTTATCTTGTTTGCCCAGCTCATCCGTACATTGAGCATTAAGGGATCGATATACGTTTCGGTTGAACCAACATAAAAAGTATCACGTGGCGTTACCCTAATATCAATTGGTTGTACTACTAATCCCGATGGCTTAGCACTTGCCCTAACTTTTCTAAATCGGAATAAAAACAGTGTAGAGAGTACTACTAATAAAAGACACGATAAGACTAAAACGTTTTTGAACGAACGCCGATAATACCCAACACACTGATAACGAATTAACTCTTCCTGATTACCATTATAGCCTTTAATAACCGTTTGATAAATACCAAACTTAGTAGGCCTAAAACGTAAATAGGCTTTACCATGATAGACTTGTATCGTATCGTCAAAAAGAAGTTGCTGTTCGTCTGCTAACCCGAATGATTGACTTGAATTATCTAAACTCAGACTTGAGCTACCTGCCGCCACAGATAGCTCTACAATATGCTCTGAAGCTGGATATACAAGGCTACAATGAAGATGAACAACAGGTATTTGGGGCTTCATTACTTAATTATTTAATCGTTTTTTTGATTTTATCAATCTTATCAAGTAAACCTGATTTCCCTTTTGCAGGCTCTTCTGATTTGACTTTTTCTTGAACTCTATTACTTTGTTGCTTTGCTGTGGGAGCCACCTCTTTCGAATGTTTCGTTAGTTTGAGTAAATGTTCGAGTTTTAATTTAAAATTTCGATATTCGATTGTCTGTTGCTCGTAACGTTTTTTGTCAAATGAAAAGTCTTTTTCCTGGTAGTTCAATGCCATTAAAAGATTGGTGTTTCGGTATCGCTGTAATGTCTCTGGATGTGAATTGTATAGAGATAAAAACATGCGAGAGCCTTTATTCGTAAACTTTTTCAGTAAGTCGTTTTCATTCATTTTATCCTCCATCGATGCTTCTTGATGTAGAACCTCCCATATTTTAGCTCCTTCACGAGGGTCAAAACCTACACGTTCCATTAGGCTCAATCCACAACGATCTGCCTGAGTTTCGTACATACGGTCATACATGGAAGTAAATATAGGGCCTCCATACGTTTTCAACATAAGGGATATCTGATCTTTGGGCAAACCAAGTATAGTCGTATCCTTTATAAAGAAATTAGTGGCATAAGTAATCACTTTTTCTACAAAAATTTTCTTTTGTCCTTTATCATAACTTTTACGCCCATGCTTATTCGTTACATGGGCTAATTCATGTCCCAAAATTGCGGCTAACTGAGATGAATTATCAACCTTCGACAATAAACCTGTATTGACGAATACAGTACCATCTGGATAAGCACAAGCATTGAATTCGTTATCCACTACAACATAAAAATCAAAATGAGTATAGTTTTCAGACTTATCAGAAATTCCTTTCAAATAAGAAGGGATAAGCATATTACCAATTTTAGTCACATAATTGGTAATAGCAGTATCTGTGAGAATACTAAAAGTCTCTCGCCCTACAGAAACCATTTTGTTAGCCATATTAATCACAATAGACTTTTTCAAGCTAGCTTTGAGTATCCTATCTGTATCCGTAACTTCATAAGGATAAACAGTTGCTTTTTTCACCAAGAAAATACCATCTGGTTGGTTGTACCCTTCCAGTTCTAACTCCATTCCTGTATCAATCTTACTAAAACTATCATACTCTCTTCCTTCAAAACTTCCTCCATTTTTCGAACGCTTCCCTCCTACAATCATCACTCGTTGATCCAACTTAACATTACGCCCATCTACAACTGCCACCGTACCCGACTTCTCTAATACCCCCTCAATAGTTTCTTTCTTATCAAAATCAGTAATAACGGTAATGTAATTAACTACATTCGTATTTGTTCTATCAAAATGATCAAAATGAATCTCAACTTTCATTCCTGTTTTCAAATACGTACGGTTATTTATATAGGGCTGAATATCAATCGTAGGTATCACATAGTTAGTATATTTGTTGTTCAGCTTTTCAAGTTCTCCAGTTTTCTTAGGGTCATCTTTCAGTTTATCAATTTTGTCTAAGATTGCCCTCCTTTCTTTATTTGCCTTTACTCGCTTTTCATATAGTTTTTGGTATTCCTTATATTCATCGCTAGACTTAAAAAGCAATGTAGTATCCGAAAAAGACTGAATACTAAAGATATCTTCGTAATCATCATCAATATTTACCTTAATTCGTGGAGTAGTTCCCAAATTAGCAAAGCTAATTACAAATCCTTTTTTGGTGTAAGGGACGCCCATTTGAGCTTTACTTTGGAATAGTGCCAAACAGGTTAATACAAGAAGTAGTAAGGTTTTTTTCATTGTCTGTTTAGGAATTAAGATGACGAGATTTTGCTTGACTGATTTGATTAGTTGTTCATCACTTTTAATTAAAAATGAAAGGCTGCGACATTCCTTCCGTATTTTCAGGTAATTGGTTATTTCCAGTATTCTTAAGTACGAGGTTACGGGCATCTCTAAAAGCATCATCTAAGCGTTTTCCACGCTGGATTGCATTTAAAAGTGCCTCGGTATAAAATCCATTGCTTTGTAGTCCGTTTCCTGAAGTCTTTCCTGAGGTGGTACCATAACCAATATAATAGTTACTTGGCGATGAGGGAGATACCGCCACTTTGTGCGATTGCTCTTGATCTTGCGGCGTCATACCTCTAGCGTCTGAGCGGCAAGCATCAGCAATGATTACTACATATTTTACCTGTTTGTTTTGTAATCTGGCTAAAATAGTTTGGAGTTGTATATACGCATTCACATCGATACTTGCACCTGCATCTATAGGTACAAAATAGTTGAGACCATCCCTTTCGATGCCATGTCCTGCATAAAACAAAAAGACAACGTCTGCATTCTCTGCTTGGTTACACAAATTCGTAATTAGGTCTTCAAATGTTTTTGTATTGACATCAAAAGCTAGTTGAGTATCAACGCCAAAAGAGGCTAGTTTATTAGCCATTGCCTTAGCATCATTAATGGGCTGATTTCCGAGTGGATTGAAGGATTTATACGCATTATTTCCTATAAATAATCCAAGTTTTTTCTTGAATGAACTCAGCGTCGGTAATCCTTTATTATCGGTCGTTACTTGCATTTCACTAGTACGAATCCTATTAATGGCCTTGGTCGCTTTTAAATGCTTGCGATTGACCAATAAAATTTTGTTGAAATAACTGATAGCAGTGGTCGTATCATTACTTAGTTCGTACCATTCTCCTAGAGAATAAAGAGCATCTTGGTTGGTAGGTTCTCTCTTTAGTAGTGGATTCAACGTGATAATTGCCTCTTGCATTTTGCCACCTTTCATATAACAATTAGCTCTTCCAATCAAAGCTTCAGTGTTTAGAGGCTCTATCCGAAGCACATCATTAAAAGCTGCTAATGCTTCTGCATAATTGGCGACCTCCAATAAGATATTTCCTTTTTTTAGAAGCACTTTTCTATTTTGAGGATTAGTAGATAATACGGCATTGAAATCAGTCAGAGCTTTGTCGAATTGTCTAGTTTCGAAATAGGCTATCCCTCTTGCTTCAAAGTATGCTTCATTTTTCTGAATTTGCAGTGCTATAGAAAACTCACTAATTGCATCTTTAGCTTTTAGTGACTTCAGTAGTACTAAGCCTTTCTGATAATAGGCATCCGCATAATTTTCATCTTCCCGAATGGCATTTTCAAAACACCTCATTTTTTCGGCAACATCGCCTTCGTCTAGTCCTTTTTGATACCACTCCGTTGCCGTCAACTGAGCCATTGCAACGATGTTCGTTGCAATTAGCAGAAAAGTAATCAATAGTGCTTTTTTCATAACAGTGCCAACAAGCGGAATGCTACTTTTTAGTGTTCGAGTTCATCGAGCAGCATGGCTGCTTTTTCACTAAATAGATTATGCTTGTCTTTTGTAATTTTCTGAAGCACTTTTTTTGCATTTTTTTTATCATTATCTCGCAAATAACTAAGTGCAAGATACCATGAGGCCATTGGATGTTTAGATTGACTAAAATTAACTATAGCTTCAGTAAGTTCCTGTTTGTTGAGCGATGCAAGTCCATCTTTCAAGAATTTTGTATCACTCTCTGTAAATGTCACACTATTAATTTGCACACTTGACTCCGTATAATAACGGGTAAAAAGCTCTTCATTCCGAACATTTTGCCTATATTTAAATAAACCTGCGGCCCCTACAACTAACGTGGTACAAGCAACCAAGAGTAAGTAAGGATTATATTTTAGAGACCTCTTGGGTTTTATGTTTGACTTATGAACATCTTGGATGGTTTTGGTAAGTGCATGCACTTTAAAAGCAACACTAAGCTTTTTCAATTTTTCATATTCAATTTGTAACTCAGGGCGAATTGCCATTTCTTCTTCTATGGCACGTTTTTCATCTTCAGTTTCATCTCCAGATAAGTGATTAACCAGACGAAGCGTGTCTTCCGTTGTGATATTCATGATTGTCTTATCGTTTAATGTAATAAATAGGGCTATAGCCCTTATTTACGATATTAATAACAAAATAGGCTTTTAAAAGTAATTATCAAAAACTAAGGTACTAAAATAATCAAATGACGCTTTGCCCTCTGTATCAATATAACTACCTTGTGTTGCGAAAACCAACCTGTTATAAATATAAACGACACTAAGTCATTATTCGTCTAAATAATCTCGAAGAGCCTTTAAACATTTACTAAATTGTACTCTAAGAGAACCCTCATTTTCATCAGGATATTTTTGGTAAATAGTCTTCCAATCTAAATCTAGCACTAATTTATCCTTTAATAAACCACTACATTTAGTGGACATTTTATCAATTAACACCATTACTTGCTTATAATACAACAACTGTTCCGCATTAGACTCAAACTGAAATAGGCTTTCAGGTAAATCATCAAATTGGCGACTATTTTTAAACCCAATACTTTTCCAGTAATCTCGTCTCTTCCAGTCAAGATGCCTTTTTACCCATGAAATAAGAATGGGAGTATTACCATCTTCTCTTTTTTCAATTGTTCCATCTAAAATGCGAATATATAAATCGATTATTACGTCTTGATACAAATCAAAAGCAACATCAGCATCGCCTTTTAATTCATATAAATGGTTAGAGTAGGTCACCTTCTCGATATATTCGAAAGCCCACTTTTGTCCCGATTTAACTCCATCATAGAGGTTGTTGTTATTTAGTAGCTGTTGTTTCATAATAGATTGTGCTAAGGTAATTGTAATATTTTTATGATTTTGTTTATCAAATTAACTCTTAGGAACGACCGCACTATATAAAAAATAATTGGTCTCTCATAATTCCTCCAAAGTGTCTCTACTTATGCTTGTTACATGATATTATTAAGCAGATATAAGAAGGTTGCTAAAAAAATCTATTTTTTTTATTACAAATCGGGTTCTAACTCTAATATGTAGCACTGATACATTTGGATTTCGGATAGTTAGATTATTACAAGGATTGCCTCTGTTACAAGTCATAATCATTTAAAGATAAATAGAATTTGACAGAGCAGCTATAAAGGGTACTAGTACATAGTCCTAAGTAGTCCAATATATCTAATACGTATGTATTTATACGTTACTGATTAACCCATTTTTTATACTATTAAAAAAAAAATACCCCGTTTGGTCATAATGAATACCATATAATAAATTGGCATTTTAGACATGTAATAAAATAGGTGTGTACACTTACTTTTCTGCTATCTACCATTTACAAAGACTACTGAATAAATATGAAAACGAAACTTATCCTACTTCTTAATTTACTGTTAATTATCGTACAGTATTCAAACGCTCATATCCAAAAAGATTCCGTATCTAATAATAATCAACGATCCTTAACGCCTAAAATCGAAACATCACCAGTAGAAAATGTACCTAAAGTACCGTTGATAGGTCGCCGTTGTGCTTTGGTAATTGGCAACAACGAGTACACCAATGTATCTAAACTTACCAATGCCATTAACGATGCAGATGATATTTCTGCTGCCCTGAAGAGAATGCATTTTGAGGTAACTACATTAAAAAATGTCAACTATGAGAGTTTAACAAAAAGCTTATCAGACTTTAAGGCACGCACAAAAGACGCTGAAATTATTTTAATCTACTACGCTGGCCATGGAATGACATACGATGCAATGAGCCATTTACTTCCGATAAACGCTCCACACACTAACTGTGTAGAAGATATGCTCAAATACTCTATATCGACCAATACGATACTAGAAGGGTTGGATAATAGTAGTACGCAAGTAAAATTAATTTTCCTTGATGCTTGTCGTAATAAATTACCCTTGAATCCTTGCGAGAAAACGCCTCCTAAATTATCTGCTCAACTTAGAAATAATACGGCTATTGTCTATGCTACAGATGATGGAACTACGGCAAATGATGGCGTAGCTCGTAACGGACTTTTTACTGGCTGTTTACTGAAATTTATAGAGATTCCAAACATGGAGGTTAAAAGTATGATTTCCAAGACTATAGGAGAAGCTCAGACGGTATCTTCCAATAAACAAGTACCTAATTCTACGATGAATATATCCATTGATGTGGTCTTAAACCCCATTTCGCTTAGTAATGAAGAAGTAAAGGATATTCTAAAACAAAGTGATATAGCATACGAACAAAGTAAATATCCAGAAACGTTCAAACTACTAACTCCGTATGTTAATCACCCGCTATTTGATGCAAATCACGCTAGAAAACTAGGCTTTCTTTACGAAACTGGGTTGGGTTCAACACAGACACAAAGCTTTACAGAAGCCATTAAATACTACACTATAGCAGCTAACAAGAACGATTCGTACAGTCAATTTTGCCTTGGGTTATTCTACGAAAAAGGGAAAGGAACAAGTCAGAATATTGAACTTTCCAAAGAATGGTATAAGAGAGCTACTGCCGAAAAAGGAACTACAATTCAACCTTGTGCTTTTTATAACCTCGCTCTAATTAATGAGAAAGAAGGAAAATACGATGATGCCATTAGGGAATATTTTGAAGCCGCTGAACTTGAATTAGTTGATGCCCAAGTAAATCTTGGAATGTTCTATGAATTAGGTAAAGGTATCATTAGAAATACTGCTGAGGCACTTAAATGGTATAAGCGAGCCGCTGACCAAAACGATAAAGATGGACTGTTTAATTATGCTCGATTAGGACACCAACTTGGAGCAATCTCAGCTACTGATGTAGTTCCCCTTTACCAAAAAGCAGCAAAAGAAGGACATATCGAAGCGTGTATCAATTTGGCATTTTGCCTCGAAACTGGAAAAGGTGGTGTTATTGACATTGAAAAAGCAAAATATTGGTACGAGTTAGCAGCAGCTAAAGACCATCCTATCGCATGGTTAAATTTGGGAATTTTAGCAGAATCAACGGCTAATAATCATCAACCCAACTATGTTGAGGCAATCAATCGATACGAAAAAGCCGCTAAACTCAATATCCCAGAAGCCTTACATAACCTAGGTATTATCTATGAAAAGGCAAACGGTACTAAAAAAGATATGCAAAAAGCAAAACAGTACTATCAAAAAGCTGCTGAACTTGGATTTAAAGACTCTAAGACACATTTAACAAACCTTGCATCCATTGGTAGATAAAAAAGAAGTCAGAAAGTCGTTTGGCTATTTTTAATCAATAGTCAGGCATAATAGGATTTAAGTACTCGTTGATAAATAGTTTATGATAATTTTTGTCTCAAGATATATCATAAGCTATTAGCGAATAGTTGTTTATCGAAATCTTTGAACATTTAAACTTTAAACTGACGACTACTTATCAGGTTTTATCTCTCCTTAAATTAAATCGTTAACACTAATAATTATGTTGAAAAATCTACTTTGTATTGGACTCATCCTTACAATCTGTTCTGTTTTTAATGCTCAAGGCCAATATTCAGGTATTTGGCAAACGAGTAACAATGCTGGAGTAAGAGAAGCTCAATTAAACCCTGCTAGCGTAGCAGATTCTAGGTTAAGCATTCAGGTTCATCTAGGTTCAATCTACTGGGTTGGTAATAGCCAAACCTTAAAAAATGAACTTATTCCTCATTCTTTACTGAGCTTTAAAATGTCTGGCAACAGCTATAAAGCGAGTTATAGTGATATTTCGGGGCCTGGTATTATGGCTCAAGGAGACAACAATCACGCTTTCGTTTTCTCTACCCGTTTGCGGTCTTGGCAAACTCAAGACTCAACTTTAAGAAGTTTTTTTGAGGATACTCAAGCAAACAAAACCACTTTTGAAAATAAAAGTTATTCAGCAACAGCCTTACAAGATGTTAGCTTCGGTTATGCACTTCCTGTCTTGGCAAAGGGAGCTCATTTTATTAAAGTTGGGGCGGCTTTAAAGTTCTACAAAACTATTTCTAGAGAAAATTATACGTTCAGTGCCACCAATTCAAGTTTAAGTTTTGTTGGTAACGTCTTAGATTCAAATAAAGATTATGCAATCGGTGATATTTTCGGAACATCCAACGGCAAAGGATATGACCTTGGATTTAGTTACGAATATCGTCCTAAATACAATACGTATTATTACAAAATGGATAATAAAGACCGTTATGATGTCAGTAAAACAAAGTATGCCTTGAAGTTTAGCGTATCCCTACTTGATTTAGGGGGTTACTCAATTGCTCCAACTACTTTAACAAGTCAGATAAAAACAATTCCATTAGTAGATTTATTCGGAACCCCCTATCAGAATAAATCAATTCAGGCAATCATAACAGGGGTCGAACCAAACTATACTCTAGACTCACTTTCGAGCATAGCTGAAGCCAAACTTCCTAGTACATTCGTTGCTAATTTAGATGTCCATCTTGGCAAAACCTGGTACATGAACGCACTATACAGAAGTTCGGATAAAAGTAATGCCTATGCTCAACCTTCGGTAATTGCTCTAGCATTTCGTACCGAATCGGTTAATGGCTCTTGGAGTATGCCCGTTGCTTACGATTTAAATAATAAAAAAGTGGCCATCGGTCTCCATGCAAGAATGGGTTCTTTTTTCGTAGGAACGGATAATATTATAGCTTTTAATGGCTCAGGAACGGCTACTCCTGCTTTCTATGCAGGAATGTCAATCTCCATTAGAGCTCAAAAAATTAAGGATGACGACTTCGATAGTGTATCGAATTCGTATGACAAATGTGGAGATGAGAAAGGTATTTGGCAGTTTAGAGGTTGTGCAGATAGCGATGGAGACGGGATTATTGATAGAGACGACCTATGTAGATATGAACCAGGACCTAAATCAACACATGGTTGTAAAGATACAGATGGAGATGGCATTCCTGATAAAGAAGACAAGTGTGACGACAAAAAAGGGCCAATCAGTAATGGCGGTTGTCCCATTGAAGGAACTCCTCAATCTACAGAGCCTGAGGACGAATAATATTAATTTCGATCTGGCTTGTGTAAAAGTTAAAAGAATGATATTTAACATCCATTACTTTTAACTTTTTACATAAGCCAGATGAGGTATTGTTTCTTTCATTCGAATAACGATTTCGCTTCAATTATTTCCTCCTACAAATAATCCATTTCAATTGATTTTACAGGCTTGTTAACTATTAGTCCTTATGCAAAAGTTATTTATACTCCTTCTAATTGTTTTTTTTTTTCAACCACTTCTCGCCCAAAGGAAAAGACTTCCATCACCCATTAACACAGATTTTATCGAGAGTGCCCCTTCTGTTAGTGCCGATAAAGAGTTTTTGATATATCAATCTAACTCCTGTGACCCAAGTCTCATCCCAAATGATGGTACCGGAAATACGTCCTCAAATTTTTATAACTGCATAATAGAATCTAAAAGGCATCCGAGTGGAGAATACCAAAACCCTCAACCCATAGAGGCTATCAACAGCTTTTTTAAGAACACTAGAGTCATGGGTAACCCCACAATTAGCTACGATGGTAATACAATATGGCTATCAGGGCGTGTAGGAATTGGTCGCTTAGCAAACGACGATATCTTTTTTTCTGTGAGAACTAAAGATGGTTGGAGTACTCCAATAAACCCCGGTAATTTAATTAATACCTCTCAAAATGAAGTTAGTCCTTGCTTGTCTGCCGATGGCAAAAAATTATATTTTGCAAGAGAAGATGGACCATCTTTAGGGGGGCATCCTAACTATAAGATTTATGTAGCAACTCGCAGAAATGTTAACGCCCCTTGGGAAAGTCCTGTTTTGATGCAATATACCATTAATCAGGGATCAAGTTTCGGACCACGAATTCATGTAGATGGTAAAACGCTGTATTTTTCATCAATTCGTGGAAATCGTGAAGACTATGACCTTTATCTATCAAGACTACAAGAAGATGGATCATGGTCAGAAGCACTGCCTTTAAAGTTTTTAAATACTCGAAGAGAAGAAGTATTTGCATCTGTAAACCCTTGTGGTGATCAAATCTATTATGCCCATGATGGCGATTTATACGAAACTATTTTGCCTGAAGAATTCTGCCCTCAAAAATGTATCACATTACAAGGTTATGTACTTGACTCTGCAACACAGAAAAGTATTTACTCCACATTTACAGTGAGATATAAATCGGATACAAGTACGACAAAACTAACCAACTATTCCATTTTTTCCTCGTTAGATAATGAAGAAAATGATCATCGTATCACCGCTTTTATTCCCACAATACTGAATAATGAATGTGAAGTTTTAGTCAAAAATAAGTTATATTTCCCGAAATCTATGAGTGTTATAGGATCAGATTTTAGTACCTGTGAAATGATTTCAAAAGAAATATCATTACCAATGGTACCTGTTCCCATACCTGTACAAAGTAAATGGATAATAACACCAACTCAGAAGACAGAAACTAAAGATTTTCGAAAATAGGTTAAAATCATATCATCCGATATAACCCAGTTTCGATAC
>JARXAV010000068.1 GCA_029865665.1 Flectobacillus sp.
TTCTTTATACTGCATTTGATGTAAAGAAGCATACCAGCCTTCTTTTTCAAGGAGTTCTTCGTGAGTTCCTTGCTCTTTAATTTCGCCTTTGTCTAACACCAAAATTTTGTCTGCATGTTGAATCGTCGAAAGTCGGTGAGCGATTACAATCGCCGTTCTTCCTTTCATCAACTTAGCAATCGCATTTTGAATCATTTCTTCCGTTTCAGTATCTACCGAAGAGGTTGCTTCATCCAACACGATGACTTTTGGATCATGCACCAAAGCACGAACAAAAGAAATCAACTGACGTTGCCCTACCGAAAGCGTTGCTCCACGTTCCATCACATTGTAGTCGTAACCGTCAGGCAAACGTTCAATAAAATCATGAGCGCCCACTAATTTAGCTGCTTCAACGATTTTCTCATGCGTAATGTTGGGATCGCCCAAACTGATATTCTTTTCGATGGTATCTGAAAACAAAAACACATCCTGAAGTACTACTCCAATCTTACTACGCAAGCTATTCAGTTCATATTCATTTAAATTACGCCCGTCTATAAAGATTTCACCTTTATTAATTTCATAAAAACGGCTTAACAAATTGATGGTAGAAGATTTCCCTGCTCCTGTTGCCCCTACGAGTGCGATGGTTTCACCTTGCTTTACGTCAAACGAAATATTTTTCAAGACATACTCTTCGTCGTTATAGGCAAACCAAACGTTTTTAAATGAAACATCCCCTTTTAAATTGTCAGCCTTAAATGTGCCTTGATTTGTGGCATAGTCGTCTGAATCTAAGAGCTTGATGATTCTTTCCGTCGAAACGATACCCATTTGAAGGGTATTAAAACGATCTGCCAAAAAGCGAATTGGACGAAAGAACAAGTTCATAAACATAATAAAGGCCGTAAGTGTGCCGAGTGTCATGTCATGATGCAAGATTTGTTTCGAACCAAACCAAACGATTAATCCCGTACCCGTCGCCAAAATCACATCTGCCACAGGAAAGTAAACCGAATATGCCCAAATAGAACGAATATTAGCATCACGATGTTGTTTATTGATGTTGACAAACTTATCATATTCTGTTTTTTCAGCATTAAAAATTTGTACAATATTCATTCCGGTAATGTGTTCTTGTACAAATGAATTCAGACTCGCCACTGCCAAACGCACCTCACCAAACGACTTTTTGATATATTCTTTGAAGACATACGTTGAAACGACCATAAAAGGGACAGTCAGCAAACAAATAAGTGTTAGTCGCCAATCGGTATAAAACATTACGCCAGTAATAAGCACCAACTGTAAAATATCTCCTGCAATAGAAGCTAAACCTTCAGAAAATACATCGTTGAGGGTTTCCACATCCGAGACGGTACGAGTAACCAAACGACCGATGGGGGTATCGTCAAAAAACTTTAACCGTAAATTCAAAATTTTATTATAAAGAGCAACTCGAATGTCTCGAATCACCGTTTGCCCAAGCCAGCCAGCCATATACGTATTCACAAACTGTAGAAGACCTTGCACGAGTAATACACCCAACATCGCTAAAAGCATGAGCGAAAGTCCTGTATAATCGCCCTTAGCAATTTCATTATCTATGGTATGACGAATCAGTAAGGGATTCAATGGCACAATGCAAGCCATGAGCATAATCATAGCAACTAAGCCCCAAAAGCGTAGTTTATAAGGTCCTAGAAATCCATAAATTCGTTTTAATATTTGAGCATCAAAAATTTTACCGCTATTTTCTTCTTTTTTCACACTGAGTTCTGTTTATAAACCTTTCTTGTTGTGGCATAATTTCACTCAAAGGTAACATTCAGTTTTGTGAATTAGTTTATTTTTGCTGAAATTGGTCTATCTTCGAATCAGAAAAATGACAAAAGTACAAGCACAAAATCCATGAATTTAGCAAAAATCACCTCAGAAGTAGCGGCTCTTGCTCGTCAAACTTCTAGTTTCGTAAAAGAAGCAACCTTAGCTTTTAAAAAAGACAGCATTGAATATAAAGGGCTTAACGACTTGGTTTCGTATGTCGATAAACAAACGGAAGAACGCTTAGTGGCTGGTTTGCGATTGATTTTACCAGAAGCAGGCTTCATTGCCGAAGAAGGCACAGCCACTCGTACCGAAGACCAAGACTATGCTTGGATAATTGACCCCGTAGATGGCACTACAAATTACATTCATGGCTTGCCCATTTTCGCAATTTCTATTGCTCTTTTGCATCAAGACAAAATTGTCTCTGGCGTAGTTTTTGAAATTAATCGAGAAGAATGTTTTAGTGCATGGTTAGGTGGTGGTGCGTATTTGAACGATGAACCCATTCATGTATCTACCGCCAACAGCCTTTCTGAGAGCCTTTTGGCAACAGGTTTCCCTTATTATGACTTTCAACTGACCGACCAGTATTTGGCAATCTTAAAAGAATTAATGCAAAAGTCGCACGGGTTACGTCGTATGGGTTCTGCCGCTGTGGATTTAGCTTACACGGCTTGTGGGCGTTTCGAAGGATTCTTTGAATACAACCTCAAACCTTGGGACGTAGCTGCGGGTACGCTCATTGTTCAAGAAGCAGGTGGTACAGTAAGTGATTTTAAAGGAGGAGACGATTTTATTTTTGGTCGTGAACTAATTGCAGCTTGTGGTGCGTTTAAAGAATTACAAGAGGTCATCGCAACACACTGGAATCATGGAAAATAGCATCATTGCACTTATCTTTATCGGGGCGGTTGTTTATTTAGGCAATATCGTTCGTCAAAATTTTAGTTTGAACAAAAAAGCAGGTTGCCCTAAGGGTTGTGGCTCTTGCTCGGCTATTGATGTAGATAAAATTATGGAAGAACACCAAGCTGTTCATCTATCTAATTAGTCTGTTCGTCCTTTATATGCTCTTTTTGTAATGATTATTCACGGTATTCATTACAAAAAGAGCATTTCTCATTTATTAGTAATAAGCATTTGTTAATTTTGGACATTCATTGTCATTTAATGTCCCTAACTAAAAACCCTACCTTTAAATAGAATATCTATGATAAAAGGATTCACGCAACAAATTCAAGCGAAAGATCGGAATGCTCCGATTATAAGACCTTCTGCAATCTACTTATTCCCCTTTTTACTCGTTACAATTTTGTCCCTTTGCTCGACTTTTGAGATAAATGCCCAATATACTCGGCAAGATAGTCTTAGAGGAACGCTTTCTGAAATCCGCTCTTGCTATGATGTTACTTTTTATGACTTATATGTAAAAGTTCACCCAGCCCAACAACTAATTGAAGGACATAATACGATTTATTATAAAGCTGTTAAATCGTTCAATCGTTTACAAGTGGATTTGTTTGCCAATATGGAAGTGTTACGTATTTCGCAAAACGGGAAAAGTCTATTATTTAGTCGTGAAGGCAATGCTATTTTCGTTAATTTCCCCCAAAAACAAGAGCAAGGCATTAATGCTTCCATCCGTATTGATTACCGTGGAAAACCTAAAATTGCGGTAAACCCACCTTGGGACGGTGGTTTTTCTTGGAAAAAAGATACCAACAATAAAGATTGGGTTACAGTAAGTTGCGAAGGAATTGGGGCAAGTCTGTGGTGGCCGAACAAAGACCATCTATCTGACGAACCTGATTCGATGCGTATCACCTCAGCAGTACCCAATGGTTTAATGAGTGTTTCAAATGGAAATTTACGAAGCACCCTTCAATGTAATACGTATTCAAAAAAGAAGAAAAAACAGCAAGCATTAAGTGCAAACGGTTATACTGAATTTGAATGGTTTGTGAGTTATCCCATCAATAATTATGACGTAACGCTGAACATTGCAGACTACGCTCATATTCAGGATGTTTACCTATCGAAAGATACGAAGAAGAAATTGGCGTTGGATTACTATGTCCTAAAAAATAATGCCGAAAAAGCGAAGGTTCATTTCCAACAAGTAAAACCAATGCTTGCCATTTATGAGAAATATTTTGGCACATATCCGTTTTGGAACGATGGGTATGCCTTAGTGGAAACACCCTACTGGGGCATGGAACACCAAGGAGCTGTTGCTTATGGAAATAACTATAAGAACAATCCTTATGGCTTCGATTTTATTATCATCCATGAGTCGGGACATGAATATTTTGGCAACTCGCTATCGTGTAATGATCATGCTGAAATGTGGATTCATGAGTCATTTACGACGTACATGGAGGCTATTTACCTAGAATCGTTGAAGGGCTACCCTACCTCGGTAGAATATTTGATAGGACAGAAAAAACGCATTCAGAATAAAGCCCCAATGATTGGTCCAATGGGTGTAAATTACGATGGGCCAGATTCGGATATTTATTTCAAAGGAACATGGATGCTTCATACCATCCGAAATATTATTGATAATGATACCAAATGGTTTGATGCCCTAAAAGGTTTAACAACCACCTTTGCCAGACAAAATGTAACTAGTGAACAGGTTATCAATTACTTTAGTCAAAAAACGGGAATGAATCTCAATCCTTATTTTGACCTATATTTACGCAGCACTATTATTCCTTCATTGGAGTATAAATTACAAAAGCAAGGCGAAGAGCTTCGTGTACAATACCGTTGGTCAAATACACCAGCAGGTTTCTCTATGCCAATCATAGTTCAAGTGGGCAATGACTCTAAAAAGCGAATTACTCCGACAAATGAATGGCAAGAAGTTACCCTTCCTGCACTTGAGAATCAAGCGTTTAAAGTAGATACTTCTTCCTTCTTAATCGAGAGCAAAGAAGTGAAAGAATAAAACAAAGAAGGTGTGTGAAAAGTATAGAGTTTAAAGCTTAAAGCATTTTTAGCCAAATCGTATTTTATCAAATCGTATTTCCAGAAATATTATTTTGAAATTTACTATTTAACAAAACGCCTGTTTTTAGCTTTAATCCGAGCGACAGTCGCTCATAAACTTTTGACTTTTCACACAACCTTTTAACAATTTTGTTACGCTTGAAACATACCTTTTTAGCATTAAATGTCGTAATTTTGACTTTCTAAAAAGTGCTTACATAACAATTCTGCGTAATTTTAGCTACGCTATCGACTGATAGACAGCCTATTCATATCCCAAAATCATGTCTTCAAAAAAGAACGCCGCCATTATTTTTATTTTTATTACTTTGCTTATCGATGTACTTGGCATTGGTTTAATTATACCCGTATTACCTGCTCTTCTACAAGAACTAACGGGCAAGAGTTTAAGCGAAATATCACAATATTCGGGTTGGATGATGGCGTGTTATTCAATCATGCAATTCATCTTTTCGCCCATTATGGGAGGACTAAGTGATCAATATGGTCGTCGTCCTGTGATTCTATTGTCCTTATTCGGTTTTTCACTCGACTATCTCCTACTCGCCTTTGCTCCTAATTTAGCCTGGTTATTTGTAGGCAGAATTCTTGCAGGAATCACTGGAGCGAGCTTTACAACCGCAAGTGCCTACATAGCCGATGTATCCAAACCAGAAGACCGTTCTAAGAATTTTGGTGTTATTGGTGCGGCCTTCGGAATTGGCTTTATCATTGGCCCAGCAGTGGGCGGTTTGTTAGCTGACATGGGACTAAGGATGCCCTTTTTTGCCGCAGCAGGCTTAACCTTAATAAATTTCCTATACGGTTATTTTATTTTACCTGAATCATTAAAACAAGAAAATAGAAGAACCTTTAATTGGAAAAGAGCCAATCCTATCGGTTCATTACGCAACATCACCAAATATCCAGTCATCCTGGGCTTAGTAGGTTCTTTCTTCTTTTTCAACATTGCAGGACAAGTACACCCGAGTACTTGGACATTTTTTACGATGAAAGAATTCAACTGGACAAGTCATGACATTGGTTTATCCTTAGCTTTTGTCGGCTTAATCATCGCCATTGTTCAAGGAGGATTAAATCGGATTATCAACCCAATACTAGGTGACCGAAAATCGGTCATACTTGGTACATTATTCTATGCCATCGGCTTTGGCTTGTTCGCCTTCGCTTCGCAAGGCTGGATGATGTATGCCATTATGATTCCATTCGGAATGGGTGGTATTGCTGGCCCATCCTTACAAAGTATTATTTCTCAACAAGTAAGCCCTTCAGAACAAGGAGAACTACAAGGAGCATTAACGAGCCTTCAAAGCATCACGACTATTATTGGCCCCTTAATTGCCTCTAATTTGTTTGCCTACTTCACTTCAGAAACTGCTCCTATCCATTTTCCTGGAGCGGCCTTCTTTATGGGTTCAATCTTAACATTTATTTCTTTATTTATCGCAATTCGTTCTTTTCCAAGTGATAAAAACAAGCCTAATGTGGCTTGATTTTTGCT
>JARXAV010000070.1 GCA_029865665.1 Flectobacillus sp.
AGATTAAATATACCTCTGTCATTAATTACATGGATTCATCCTTATTAGATAAAAAGTTAATTAAATCAACGGAGAAAAATATAGAATATCTCAGATGAGAGAAGAAGGTAATGAAACAGTGAATATTCTCTAGTAGCTATGTATTTTTGTGAAACAATAAATCAAGCCATCTCTCCTATTTGATTCGTTTAATAGTCTGCTGAGGAGCTATAATTAATTGCCTTGTTGTCATACTAAAAGGTACAATGTATTATTTATAAGCAAAATATATCTATCCCTAGAATGTACTTTATAGAATAATAAGTACTTCATTCTAAGAGGTTTAAGACGTGTGTTAACTATTAGTAAATCCAAATTACTTCCCTATTATATTTAGCAATTTAAAACATTTTGCTAAATATAATAGCTATTTAAATTAGCAAAAAACTAATTATATAAATACTATTTACTAAACGTTTTAACTACTCTTTATAATCATAATTAAATGCAGAAATTGAAGTCCTATAATTTGGTGTTAGGAATCTTATGTCTTATTTTTGTACTGTAATGTTAACTATTATCCCTTAACAAAATGTCTAAAATTAAAGTTGCTATTAACGGCTTCGGTCGTATCGGTAGATTAGCTTACCGTCAAATCTATAACATGCCAGGTATTGATGTTGTTGCAATCAATGACTTGACTAGCCCATCTGTATTGGCTCACTTATTGAAGTATGATAGTGCTCAAGGAAGATTTGGACAAGAAGTATCATACACAGACAATAGCATTATTGTAAACGGAGAATCAATCACTATCTATGCTCAACGTAATCCAGCAGATATCGCTTGGGGTGCTCATGACGTAGATGTAGTATTAGAATGTACAGGTTTCTTCACAGATAAAGACAAAGCTGCTGCTCACATTACAGCTGGTGCGAAGAAAGTAATTATCTCTGCTCCTGCTACAGGAGACTTGAAAACGATTGTTTTCAACGTAAACCACGAAATATTAGATGGATCTGAAGACGTAATTAGTGCTGCAAGTTGTACTACAAACTGTCTAGCTCCAATGGCTAAAGTATTGAACGATAACTTTGGTATTGTAATGGGAACAATGACAACTGTTCACGCTTATACAAATGACCAAAATACGTTAGATGCTCCACATCCAAAAGGAGATTTACGTCGTGCTAGAGCTGCTGCTGCTAACATCATTCCTAACAGTACAGGTGCTGCTAAAGCAATCGGTTTAGTTTTACCAGAATTGAAAGGTAAATTAGACGGTGGTGCTCAACGTGTTCCAGTAATAACAGGTAGCTTAACTGAATTGGTTACTATCGTTGATAAAAAAGTAACAGTTGAAGAAATCAACGCTGCTGCTAAAGCTGCTTCAAACGAATCATTTGGATATACTGAAGATGAAATCGTTTCTAGCGATATTATCGGAATTAGCTTCGGTAGTTTATTCGATGCTACTCAAACTAAAGTTATCACAGTTGGTGATCAACAATTAGTTAAAACGGTTAGCTGGTATGACAACGAAATGAGTTATGTTAGCCAATTGGTTAGAACTGTAAAATACTTTGCTGAATTAATCAGTAAATAATTTATAGCATACATAAAAAAGGCGTGATGTTTAATACATCACGCCTTTTTTATTACCCTTCAACAGGTTTCTTTTCCAGTTGACAACATAGATAATTAATTAAAAAACCTTTATCCGTAAAGATTTGCTCAAATCTTGTTTTGATTCCATAATGTCGAACATTTAATTCGGAGCTATACAAATCTTTTGTACTTAGTAAATTACGAACGCCATAGTTTTCTAAGGTTTCTATCGAATAATCAAAGAACGCTTCGTGATCAGTCTTTAAATGTAAGATTCCCTCATTGTTTAAGATGTAATCATAAATTGCTAAAAAGCGTTCATTTGTCATTCTTCTCCTAATTCCACTCTTGATTGGCTGTGGATCTGGAAAGGTAATCCAAATCTCACTTATTTCATTTTCCTGAAAGAAGTCAAGTAATTGATGAACCTTTGTTCTTAGAAATGCTACATTTAACAAATTAGCCTCCAAAGCCAAATCACTACCAACAGCTATCCTATCCCCTTTTATATCTATTCCGATAAAATTCTTTTCAGGATAGAGTTTTGCTAAACCAATGGTGTATTCTCCTTTGCCACAACCTAACTCCAAAACGATTGGATTTTCATTCTTGAAATACGTTGTATGCCAATTTCCTTTAATTTCATTAAAAAGAGGGCTTGTATCTTGAATAATGTTGACTTTTTCTAAATTCTCTTGAAATCTCTGTGCTTTTTTTCTTCCCACTGTCTATTTTTTAATGCTGATTTTCTTAAATAATTAACTGAAATACAAAGATTTGACAACCTTTTCACCCTTAAAACACCCATCTGAGAATCGAATATTTTTTCTCTCCTGTATCTAATTACAATACACTAAATTCTCAGAACACTTATTTTTATGAATTTATAGCTCATTTATCTCTGCTACCACAAAAGTACTACCTCCAATAAAAATAACGTCATCCTTATCCGCTTTTTGTCTTGCAAATGCGATAGCCCGATTAACATCAGCAATTGAAATCCCTTTCAGGCCTTTGGATAACGCTAAGTTCGCTAATTCATCCGCAGGTAAGGCTCGCATGATTTGTGCCTGACAAAAAATGTAGTTGGCATCTTTAGGTAATAAATCTAAAATACCGCTGATGTCTTTATCTTTGACAAACCCCAAGACTAACCAGAGTGATTTCTTAGGTATGGATTCAAGATCGGAAAGCAATTCTTTTATTCCAGCACTATTATGTCCTGTATCACAAATAGTAAGAGGTGCTTGGCTTAACTGCTGCCAGCGGCCTTTTAGATTCGTCAAAGTAACCACCTGACTAATTCCTACTTTTATGGCCTCATTACTTATGGTAAAATTACCCATGCTATTCAACACACGAATAACTTCTAAAACACCTTGTAGGTTGTGTTTTTGATAGCTTCCTGTTAGCTCTGAGGTTAGATTTATCGTAATGCCATTACTTTTATCATTAACGCTTAATTGAAGCCCTCCTGATTGAAATATGGAATTCTCTACATAAAAGGAATCTTCTGCAAAGTAAATAGGAGCATTTTGCAAGGTGGCTTCCTCCATAAAAACAGAGATAGTTTCTGGATGACGTTGAGAAATAACAACGGGAGTATCTTGTTTGATAATTCCCGCTTTCTGATAGGCAATCTTAGGCAATGTATCCCCTAAAATATCTACATGATCATAACTAATATTGGTAATTAGCGATAATTCAGGATAAATAACATTTGTTGAATCGAGTCTTCCTCCTAAACCTACCTCAATTATAGCAATATCTACCTCCTGTTCTGCGAAATACTCAAAAGCAAGCCCAACAGTACATTCGAAGAAAGAAGGCTCTAAATCGGCTATAAATGATTTATTGTCTTCCACATACTTCACAACCCGTGATTCTGGGATAGCTTGTCCGTTAATTCTGATGCGTTCCGTGAATGATTTTAAATGAGGCGAGGTGTACAAACCCGTTTTGTAGCCAGCAGCCTGTAAAATAGCCGCTAAATAATGGGAGGAACTGCCCTTGCCATTTGTACCTGCAATATGAATACTTTTGAATTTAAGATGGGGATTACCCAAATGTTCACAAAGACGTTGGGTATTTTCTAATTTGGGTTTAAATGCTTTACTACCTATACGATGAAAAACAGGTAAATGAGCGTATAAATAATCAATTGTTTCTTGATAAGTCATTGAGTGAGCTAATTATTGGTAACAAAAAAAGTAGTGCAAGTTACCTTACACTACTTTATATAACAACGATTATTGAATTCTATTAGTGTGCACTAATTCTAAATGTTACTGTACCTGTTGACAAGGGAGCTTTCTCATTATCGTCTGTTGGTCTAAATTTAGTAGCTTTTAATTTAGCTTTACATTTAGCCACCACTGCTGGATTTCCTATGGTAGATTCAAGCACTTCTATGTATTGAACATCTCCATCCGAATCTACTTTAAAACGCAATCTAATCATCCCATCATCGTTGGTATCAATATCAATTACTGGTTTACTAACCCAAGTCCAACCTGCAATAGCCAGACTACCTTTGCCTGTTCCACCATCGCCTCCAGTATTTCCACCGCCTGTTCCTGGCGTACGAGGCTTATAAGTACCACCCTGAACTACATTACCGTCAGGTTGTCCTTGGTTTCCTCTTCCACCACCTGTCCCATCACCTCCAGCTCCGTGTCCAGAAGCAGTCCCAGATGTACCATTTGAATTATTTCCCCTATTGGGTAAAGTAGCTCCCTGAACGGGTCTTGATGTTTCAACAGCTGGTTGTCTCGAAACTACTGGTTTTGAAACAGGTTCTTTTTTGGATTCAACTTTCGTTTCTTTTACTTCTTTAACTTTAACAGGAGATGGTCGATTACTAGTTAAAACTGGGCGTTCAGCAGTAGGCTTTCGTTTTTCAACTACTTTAGGTCTTGGTTCAACAACTTCCTTTACCTTCGTATTTTTCTCTACCACTTTTTCAGCGGGTTTCGTATCGACTAAGCGTTTGCTGTCACTAGCGTGGTTGCGTGTAAATACGTTTCCACTTCCATAATCATCTGTCCCAAAATTGACTAATACTCCACCGCCATTGGGTAATTCTCGTTTTATCGTTTCGGATGAATTCCAAACTGTCACATACCAGCATACTGCTAACAAACCAGCATTAAAGGCTGTTGTTAGCACGAACGCTATCGTCCTATTTTTACTGTCTTCACTTTCTTGTTGATAATTGCTTGTCATATCAGTGCTATACTAAGGTTTTAGATTAAGGTAAAAGGTCTGTGGTATAAATCCAAGCTTTATCTAACGTTGCAGCTTTTTTAACAGCTTCATCTTTGGTGTTATAATAATCTAAAGAAACTTTAATTTTATTACTTTTTTTATGTTCTCCAATCAGTTGAGCCTTTTCATATCCATCACTTTTAAGTTTACTCATAAAAAGTTCAGCATTCTTTTTGCTTTCAAAACTCCCTACAATAACGAAATATTTTGGATTTTGTTGTATGTCTAACTCTTGAATTACTGGAGCTGATTTTGTTGTATTTCTGACTAATTTCTCATTTTTTGTCTCGCTAGAAACCCATGTATATACAGGATATTTGTATGTAGTAAAGAAGTTTAGATTACTCAATGTAAATCCCTTATTATCATATATATAGAATGACAAAAATAAGGCAATCATTGCGACTGCTGACGCAATGAAAAAGTATTCTTTTCGATTCTCTTTCGCTTCAACCTTCTTAAACGAAATTACAGGAGACACTTCAACTGTAGGGGTATTTGCAATTGAAACGTTATCAAAAACAGCTTGATTCGATACCGATTCTGTCAAAGCCTTTGTTGGTAAAATAACTAACTTTGGTTGTTCGTAAGTTACCTTGGCTGGCTGTGCCATCTTCGTTAAAGCAAAGGACGAAATGCCAAAACTATTGGAAGAGAAGTCTATATTATAAACAGGAATAAACTGAATTTTGTTCTCTTCATTTAAACAAAAAGAGCCAAGGTCTCTGATAAACAGATAATCATCATTTCTCATGGTCTGACGAATATATGTTACATAGTCTTTGATTTTTTGGCTTGCCTCTGTCCTACTTATTTTTTCTTGTTGAATGATATACGTTGAAAGAATCCCATCATCTGTACGCAATAGTTCATTAAAAGCGAACCATTTTCGTGCAGGTTTAGCGATAGCATCTTCAAGTTTACTTTCTTCGTAATTTGCCACGAAACCGCCGAAATCTGGGATTACGACACAATCTTGTTCAAAGAGTAAGTCCTTGATATATTCTTGTATTTTTTTCATGGAAAGTGTATGCTATCTTGTTATAAAGGTACTATAAAAATCACAAAAAAACGGGTTTGTTAAAGTGTTGTAGCTTTAACAAACCCGTTCACACAATTATTGAACTAAGTTAAAAAGAAAAAGATAATCCTGCAAGAAAGTTGACTCCCTGTTGCGGATAATATAAATATCTCTGGTAATTTTTGTTCAAAACATTATTTGCAGACACGAAAAGGTTCAATTGGTCTGTAATAACGTAGGTAAATTTAAAGTTCAAATCGAAAATCATTGGGAAGCTTTCTTCTACATTTGACTTGAAGTTTTTACCTTTTAACCCTGTTAGCATGAATATATCTGAACTAACCAAAAACTTATCTTTTATAGAGAAGGTGTTGTTCCAAGTAGCGGTGAAGTTAGGTCTATGCCACGCCTTTTCTACGTTATCTAAACCACTATAGACGAACAAATCAAACTTAAATAGTGACCGCCACATCTGCGGAATTTGATACGCTGCCTGACCAGATAAATTCATAACATTGGCATTGGTATAACGAATATCAAAACGAGAAGAGTCCGTTACAGCATTTGTAAACACATAAAAATCATTGTATTTGGCATAACTCACTTTTGCTTCTAAATCAAAACCTGAGATGGATGCCTTGGCTCCTACATACAAATCACTAGATTTACGGGTATTTCTCAATTCTGAATTTCTTCCTA
>JARXAV010000040.1 GCA_029865665.1 Flectobacillus sp.
TCCACCAGAAGACGCATCGTTCAATTCCATATTGATTACCCCACCAATGGCATCTGAACCATATTGTGCTGCTGCACCATCACGAAGCACCTCTACTCTTTTCAACGATAAGGAGGGGACGACGTTAACATCAGTACCTACCTGACCTTTTCCAACACCGTCGTTAATACTCAAGAACGATACTTTATGACGACGTTTATTATTCACCAAAACCAATACTTGATCTGGCCCTAACCCTCTTAAAGACGCAGGGTCAACAAATGGTGCTGAATCGTTGATACCAAATTTAACCGCTGTGAACGACGGAGCAGTATAATTGATAGATTGTCCTAAATCCATCTGTCCAGAAGATTGAATATCTTTGGCACTGATTACATCTACAGCAACAGGACGATCCACATCGGTTCTAGGTTTCGCAAATCTAGCACCTACAATAACAACTTCTGACAATTGGGCAGTTTCTTCGTCTAATGCGACAGAAATCGTTGAGTTTGCCCCCACCTTAACTTCTTTTGTTTTAAAACCAACAAAAGAGAAAACCAACGTCTCTCCCACCTCTGCATTCAATTTAAAATTTCCTGTTGCATCGGTTGAAGTACCTCTTTTTGTACCTTTTACTAAAATACTTACGCCAGCCAAAGCGTCTCCAGAAACACTAGCAACTTTACCTGACACAGGATTTGCTTGAATTTCTACTAAAGGCAATACTTCAGATAACTGAGTTTCAACCTTACGTTGAACACTCAAAATAATCTGATTACCAATATTTTTATAATTAATTTCAACTGGATTGAATAAACGTGTCAATACATCAGAAAGCTTCTGATTTTGAATAGTTATCGATACCTTTCTCTCTGCATGAATCATATTTGAGCTATACACAAACTTCACTTGCGTAAGTTTCTCAATCTGGTTCAACGCATTTTCAATTTCCATATTATGGATATTGAGCGAAACATTCTTGTTAAGTGCATCTTGAGCTTTTCCCTCATTCGCCCATGTATTACCCATGAAAAGAACGGTAAGAAGGCATTGTAATAGCGTAATTTTCATAATCTTAGCCAGCAAGGCTTGATTAGTACCTAGTTTTTCCATAACTTAGTTTTGATTTTGTTAGTTGGACATTAGCAAAATTGACAATAATTGATTCAAAAGGCCGATAATGCTCGTAACATTACCGGTCTTTTTCTTGCTCTAAAGAGCGTATTAACAGAGTTGTACTCGGCACTTTTTGATCAATAACAAAGCTCGTAACAATGCTATTGAAACTTACTAAAAAAATACTAATTGCATCCGTTACCACTAATACGGATGGATGTGCCAAAGGTCTGATAAGATGCACTTAACGATTGACACATAAAATCTAATTGGGTGTATAAATCCATGTTATTTAAATCTCCTGTAAAGTAACAAGAAAGCATTTCTGGATTTTCGACCAAAATTGTAAGACCATACGCTTTTTCAAGTACGGTAATAACTTCTTTCATTTTTACTTTCTGGAAATCAAAACGAATGACTTCTTTCACGGTAGCCAATACCATTGGTTGTTCTACAATACCTGTTTCAAACACTTTTTCGTCGGCTTCATAAACAACTTTCTGATTCGGCGTAATTACCACTGCTGGTTCTTTCAACTCGTCGACGTGCTTTTCAAATACCATCACTCGTCCCGTTTTTACTGCTACTTCTACTTTCTTATTTCCCTCAGACTTAATCAAAAAGCTAGTCCCTAGTACTTTCGTTATCGTATTACCAGTTAAAATCAAGAACGGTTTATTCGGATTTTTTGCCACATCAAAAAAAGCATTACCTACTAAAACGACCTCTCTCACGTGGGTATCGAAACGACTTGGATATTTTAAACTTGCATTGGGATAGAGGTGGATAATTGTCCCATCTTCTAGCCGAATCACTTGTACCTGCTTTGTCTGGTTTTCTTTCATGACCATTTGAGCTAATACGTCCTTTTGAAAGTATTCATTTTTACTTTCAGCAACACCAGCCCAATAGGTAAGCCCTACACCAAGCAATAATATAATACAAGCGGCGGCAACAGAACGTACAAATAAATTATTCCAAATTGAAATTAAAGGACGTTCCTGAATAGCTGTTTGTTCTTTTACTTGAGACCAAATTTTCTTTTTAGTTTGGCTCCACTCTACTTCCGACTGGGGCATGTGAGCGTCATTACCTAACAAATCAAACCAACTTTCAACCAAACGTCTTTCTTCAAGACTACAGTTACCTGAGAGATATTTATCTAAAAGAAATTCAAACGACTGCTTGCTCATAATTCTTAGGGGTTTACATCATGAAAGTCGTAAAAAAGCAAAACACCCCTAAAAGAAAATAAAAAATAGAAGAATAGTACAATAAAAAGAAGAGATTAACTTGAATATTCTTTAAAAAATGAAAAGTAATAAATATATCAAGTAATCTTTAAGGGAGATGCGTAATACTTTTAGGGCTTGGGTGATATGATATTCAATCGCTTTTTCTGAAACGTTTAATATCTGTGAAATCTCTTTATGACTTTTTTCTTCAAAACGACTCATCCGAAAAACAGCCTGTGTTTTTTCGGGTAAACAAGCGATTGCCTCCTCTATTTGATTTTGTAAAACAGTAACTGTTTGATACTCTTGTAAGTTTGTTACAGCATCATAATCGGAAGCTTCTACCAACACTCGATTATTAATAGTCTGTCGAATATAAGAAATGGTTTTATATTTCAAGGCAGTGAATAAATAGCTCTCCAGATGGGTTATTTGTGACATCTCTCTTTTTTCCCAAAGGCTTACAAAAAGCTCTTGGACAATTTCTTCCGCAGCTTCCCGTGATTTGGTTTTAAAAATAGCTATTGAAGTGAGTTTACGCCAGTATCTTTCATAAATTTCTCGAAAAGCATCCGTATGACCTTCTGTCAGAAGATCAACCAATTTTTCATCTGAAAAGTGTGATAGCGTCATTTGAGAGTGGTTATTGATTTTTGATAGTTTAACAGAAATTATGCTGTCCCATGAATTTCTATCTAAGAGACGGCTAAATTAGTCTTTACATTAAACAATTACAATAAAATATCAATATTATAACAATTTAGACTCAAATAATCAGAGAAAAGTACATTTTGGATAGAATCAGCTTTCCGAAAAGCCATATCAGGGAAGTGTAGTGGAGTTCCAAAACTAGATCAAATGAAAAATGAATTAGTTTAAATTGAAGAGGTATTTTGTAATTGGTAGAGGACTTGAGGTTAATCTTTTAGCTCATATTTAGCGTTTGACAAAATCTACATCGTATCTCAATCTAGTAATCGTTTTTATGATTAGACATCAAATAACACTCGCTTGATTGAGTACTTTCTAGTTATTGTAGAACAACTCAATTAACTGCTGTACAACGAGTGTACAGCAATTAATTGAGTCTGTGGAATTATTTACGAAGAAAATGACTCCACTTCATGTCATTTATCTACTATAAACATAGCCTAATTGCTCGTCTTCGTCTTCAAATTCGAGTTCAGCGTCTTTCTCCCAAATTTCCATTTCGCAAGGTTTGCAATTAAACTTCAATTTATATTCGTTTTCGCCGTGTTTCAAGGTCAAAGGCTCAACTAATTTTTCGCCCATGGTGTCTCGTTGGAATCTGGCACATTTACCTAATTCGTATTTTACGCAATACTTGGTCGTCATTACACGAGCTTTGCCTGGATCCCACTGCAATTCAAAGGCTTTTTCGATTTCGGTTACGCCATGTCTTTTGTAAAAAGCTCTCGCCATTTTGTTAGACACGTTGAAGGTATAATCCAGCGTTTTTACAGGATATGGATGATCCGTTTTGGTGATTTGGAATTCTTCACGGTGATACTCTTTTACACGAATATCCACTAATTTCTCCAATACTTCTCTCCTCATTTCATTCACTTTAGAGATTGGCAAGAACCAATTATTGGTAAATTCAACCTCTAGTTCATCGACAATAAAAGGAGTGTTCCCTGTTTTAGCAAGGTTCTTTTTGATATTCGGAATAACGGATTCCTGACTTTTTGCTACTTCTTTTGCTGTATCGAATGACATAGCACTTTGATGCCCGTCTTCGTCGGTTGCTAACAACTGGAAACCATTTGCTGTTTCAGTGAAATGCAAGGAAACACCTATTTTACGCACTGCACTGTTTTCCTTTTCAACCATTTTATTGAATTCAGCATCCGAATTACGGTAAATTACCGTTCCTACTGGCAAGGATTTAAAGGTATTTGGCACAACTAAATCATTGATAATGATGTTAATTTGAGCGCCATCTGGTTCACCTTGTTCGTTGATAAAATACAGTCCATCGCCATTGTTCAATTTCTCAAAATTCTCAATCACATAGCCATTTGCACGTACTTCAAGCAATGTACCTATCAACTGCCCTTGAGACTTTGGACTTTCCCACGACCCAATTTTCTCTTTACGCTTATTCACAAAGTAGTCGGTATAACCTCTGTTGAAACTTCTATCCATTTCTGGTTCAAAGTTGTAGAACGTTCTACCCGAAGAAGCCTTCTGAAATTTATCCGTATTAGCTTCTAAGAAGCTATCTAATTTTTTACGTAAAAAAGACGTATTGTTTTTTACATAAACAATGTCTTTCAATCGCCCTTCAATTTTGAATGAAGTAACCCCCGCCTCAATCAGATTTGGTAATTGATCACTCAAATCTAGGTCTTTGATAGACAACAAGTGACTGCTTTCAATAAGGGTCGTACCTGTTCCATCAATTAATTGATAAGGCAAACGGCAGTTTTGAGCGCAAGAACCCCTATTGGCACTACGTTCGCCACCTGCAATACTCATGTAACAATTACCACTGAAGGAAACGCACAAAGCCCCCGAAACGAAGAATTCTAATTCAACGTCCGTTGCTTCGCTGATTTCTCTTACTTGGTCTAGGTTTAATTCTCTAGCCAATACTACCCGTTTCATTCCTGCATCTTTCAAGAATTTAACATGGGCAGCATCTCTGTTATTTGCCTGAGTACTAGCATGAATCACGATAGGTGGAAGTTCCATTTCCATAATCGCCATGTCCTGAACAATCAGGGCATCTACACCAATATCGTATAACTGGTAAATCAGTTTTCGACAAGCCTCTAATTCGTTATCATATAAAATGGTATTAATAACGACAAATACTTGGGCTTTGAAAAGATGGGCATATTTCACCATTTCTGCGATGTCTTCCACAGAATTGGTAGCATTGGTACGAGCGCCAAACTGTGGAGCTCCAATATATACAGCATCTGCACCCGCATTAATTGCGGCCATACCTTGATAAAGGTTTTTAGCAGGTGCAAGAATTTCTATTTTCTTTTGCATACGATATTACGTACTGTGATTTAGTTTGAACTACAAAATTAAGGAATAGTTAAGAGAAAAGTAGAATATAACACAAAATAACTCACTCTAACACTCCCTTTTAGTAAAGCATAGAACGTGGTTATAACTCCCTATTATATCTAAATTGCTTTATACAGGATTCTTTACAACTACGTATCACCAAAAACGAAGACAAAAGCGAATTTCTCAAATCCAAAAAAGCATTATTTTACAGTTTAATACCTGAAAATCAATAATAGAAGAACTAAAAATTAACAGACATGCAAATTTCAGCCTATTTATTATCTAAAAATAAAGGATTTGTAAAATTTAATATTAAAATCTGGGTTCTGCATCCTAACTTCGTTTCCCAAACAAAAGGCTCTAGTTGTTTGGACTTCCTCCACAAAAATCCTTCCGTTTTATTTCATCTTTAAACTATCATTTCATGCAACAGCTTTCCATCATGTTCAAGTATGTGATAACCTTGTTGGTTTCACTTTCACTATTTTTTTCAGCAAATGCTCAAGTTACCTCCTCCTCCGTCAGTGGTGTTATCACAGATGATAAAGGA
Organism: Flectobacillus sp.; assembly: GCA_029865665.1. The sequence continues at coordinate 5,932 of JARXAV010000040.1, forward strand.
GAAGTTCTTCCTGGAGCAAGCGTTATTGTCATTCACGTACCTTCTGGTACTCGCTACGGAACAGCGACCAATCCAGTAGGACGTTATTATTTACCCAATGTTCGTGTTGGTGGCCCTTATTCAATTCAAGCAACTTTTGTTGGGTTTAAAACCGCAAAAATGGAGGGCGTTTCGTTAAACCTTGGTCAAAAGTTTGTGCAAGATTTCAAATTAGTATCCGAGTCTTCGCAACTAAGTGAAGTGGTGGTAAAAGCCGATGCTGTCATGAACAACCAACGGACAGGAGCTGCCACCAACATTTCGAGCGAGCAGTTAAGAGCACTTCCTACCATTTCTCGTTCTGCTAGTGATTTTACAAGATTAACCCCCATGGCAGGCGAAAACAACTCTTTTGGTGGACGTAACGGTCAGTACAACAACTTCTCGCTAGACGGAGCAATTTTTAACAACCCTTTTGGACTTGATGCTGCAACACCTGGCGGACAAACCGACGCTCAACCTGTGTCGTTAGATGCCATCGATCAAATTCAAGTAGCCGTTGCTCCTTATGACGTGACCCAAGCAGGTTTTACGGGAGCTTCCGTGAATGCCGTAACAAAATCTGGTACGAACAAATTCTCTGGAGTTGCTTTTGGGTATTTCCGTAATCAAAGCATGACGGGAAAATCCGTTGCTGGTACAGACATTTTCGTACCCGATTTATCACAAGGACAATATGGTTTCAGCTTGGGAGGTCCGATTATCAAAGACAAGTTATTCTTCTTTGCCAATATGGAAGTCGAGCGTCGTTCAGATTTAGGGTCTAGCTTCTTGGCTGCCAATGCAAGCCGTTCGGGTTCAAATATTTCCCGAGTGTTAGAATCTGATTTACAACTGGTTTCAAAAACCCTTTTCGATAAATTCGGCTACCAGACAGGTCCTTATGAGAACTATCTGTTGAAACAAAACAATACCAAGGGAATTTTGAAGTTCGACTGGAACATTAGCGACGTACATAAATTATCAGCAACCTATAGTTTCCTTGATGCTTCAAAAGATAAAACGGCTAACCCATCGGCAATCGGAAGAAGAGGCCCCGATTTCTTGACACTTCAATATGCAAACGACGGTTATACTATTAATAATAAACTGAGTACGGTATTGCTTGAGTTAAAATCAAACTTCTCGAATAAGTTTTCCAATAAGTTACAAGCAGGATATTCCGTCTTTAACGATGCCAGAGATCCTTTTTCAACGCCTTTCCCAAGTATCAACATTGCAAAAAATGGCGTTCGTTACATCATTGCGGGTCACGAACCTTTCTCTATTCATAACCGTTTAGATCAATACGTGAC
>JARXAV010000044.1 GCA_029865665.1 Flectobacillus sp.
GTTTCCGAACGAGGCACGTCATAACGAGCATGATACATAAATCCGTTTGTTCCTGGCATAGAAGCAGCAGCAGGATCATACGGAAACGCAAAAATGAATTCCTTCATCTGCGGGCCATTGTTCGGATAAAACATTTGAAGATACGTAGAACGTCCTTCAAGAACATATTTGCCCGAAGTAATTACGTTGTCACAAGCCTCAATACAATCTTTCAAACGAGCCGTTCCTGTATAAACCTCCGCATTCAAATACATTTTTGCCAACAAAGCATAAGCCGTATATTTGGTTGCTCTACCATACGTCGTAGTATTAACATCCGTACTTAAATCAGGTAATGCAGCCTTAATTTCTTTCTCGATAAAGTCAAATACTTGCGCACGTGGAGTATTTGCTTTAGGAGAGAAATCACCATAATCGGTATAGATTGGTATGTTACCATACAAATCCATCATCATAAAATAAGCAATTGCACGTACCATTTTCAACTCAGCAAGGTTGGTTGCTTTGGTAGCCGTTCCTGCTGGAATAGTCTGATCTAAAATAGACAATGCCTGATTGGTTGTACCGATAACAGTTGATAACCAAGACCAAGTACTGTTTGTTAAACCATGATCCTTATTCCAACTGTGATAAGTCAAATGGCGATAGTTTTGATTATCAAACCAGTTACCTCCTCTTGCAGGCATGATTGATTCATCTGTTGACTCCGACTGCATGAACCAGTAGTCTAACGAAAAGTTTCCTCTCAAAGCAGCATAAGGAGGTCCTGATGCCTGAATAAACTGATTGGTATTTTGAGGGAAAATATCTGGAGTTAATGCAGTAGTAATTGGCACATCTACCTCATGGCATGAAGACATGATTCCGAGAAGTGCAAGACTTATATATGTTGTTATCTTTTTCATAAATACAATGTTAGAATGATAGATTTACACCAAATAAAACAGTACGTGTTTTTGGGTAAAAGTTATTAGAATCCACACCTGGAGCAATACCTCCTTGGTTAACCTCTGGGTCAATCCCTGAATAGTTTGTAATCACAAAGGCATTATTCACAGACATATACACACGAAGATTCTGAATTGACTTGCTGACTTTCTTGAAGTTATAACCAAGCGTTGCATTATCTAAACGAACGTAACTTCCATCCTCAATGAAGCGTGATGAATATTTGAATGAGTTCACATCTGCTTTCGTTTCGCCTGCTACATCCGCCAAAATATTGGTGTATTGAGCCGTACTTGGTCTGAATAAATCAGCACGAGTTGCATTGAAAATCTTATTTCCAAACACGCCCCTAATAAAGATGTTCAAGTCAAAATTACCATAACGAAGTGTATTCGTCCAACCAATTAGGATAGTAGGTTGTGGACTACCAAGGTATTTATAATCAGCACCGATTGCTGGAGTGGTTGTTAACTCTCCTTTTCCATTAATATACTGAGAAACACCGTTTGCGTTTTTACCAGCATACTCAAGCGTAAAGAACTGACCTAATGGCTTACCTGATTTTAAGATTTGCAACGTACTTCCTGTTTGCCCTCCGCCCTCTGGTTGAGTAAGACGAATTGAATCTCCTCCTGCAAACAATGGGTTCGATAAACTTGTAATCTTGTTACTATTATGAGCAAGGTTTAAACTTGTATTCCAAGTGAATTTACTATTGCTTACTGGCGTAGCATTCAAGGTTACTTCAATACCTTTGTTATTCATACTACCACCATTCGAGATAATACTTCCTACAGGAACAAGCATTGGGTTCACACGGTACGAATAAATCATCCCTGTTGTGTTTTTATCATACACCTCTACTGTACCACTGATTTTACCTTTCAAAATACTGAAATCTACCCCGATGTTAGACGTAGCTGTTTTTTCCCACTGTAAATCTGGGTTTGCTGCCTGTGTTGGGCCATAAGCCGCAGTCTGTACTCCGTTATAGTAGTAAGTTCCTAAGCTACCCGACATAAACTGAGCTGTATAAGCATTGAAACCAGATGAGTTACCTGTTACCCCGTAACTAGCTCTTAATTTCAAATCGTTAAACAAACTTTGTTTTTGCATAAACCCTTCTTGGTCAATTCTCCAAGCCAAACCTACCGATGGGAAATATCCCCACTGATTGTTGTCTCCAAATACTGAACTTCCATCTCTACGAACCGATGCTTGAAGTAAATATTTATCATTGAAATTATAGTTCAAACGAGCAAAATCTGAGATTAAGCGTGTTTCTTGATATACACCATCAGCACCGAAGTTGATACGATAAGAAGAAATCGCATACGGGTTACTCAAAGCAAAGTTGTTGTAGCCAATGTTATCCACTGGGAAGTTAGTACTTGACATTTGGAAACCGTCTCCAATTGTATTGCCTTGCCAAGAATAACCTAATACAAGATTCAAATCATGATTACCGAACTCTTTATTCCAAGACAAGAATGTTTCTAACAATTTGTTCGTATTCTGATACGATTTTCTTGAAGCCATTCCATTTGTACCGAAGTTTAACAAGGTATGCACCGCAGGAGGTTCTGGGTTATTGTAGAAGTTAGCACTGTTGTATTTTGAATAATAACTGCTATATGCCTCACCTTGCAAGATTGTAAAGTTTTGGTACGAAAGATTTAAATTATAAGTCAAACCAAATGGTAACTTCACCTGTGTTGTAAATGCTGCAGTCAATACATTTGTTTTCGTATTATCCTGACCATTTTCAATCATCGCCAATGGGTTAAAATATCCCGTGTTCGTAAAGTTTTCGAAATACGTTCCATCTGCATTTTTTACGGGCGATACAGGTAAGTGAGTAATCATTTGCTCTAATACATTATTTCGTAGAGGCGTATTATTTGCCACACTATTAGAGTTCGTAACCTGCAAACCAAATTTCACTTTATCATTTAATGCCGATTGGTCTAATGCCAAACGAGCAATTACACGACTCAATGAACTACCCAATAAAATACCTTGTTTGTCGGTATAGTTTAAACTCGCTGTGTAAGTTCCTTTTTCTGATCCACCACTGAACGACAAGTTATGGTTTTGAGAAATTACAGAACTTTTCTGAACCGCACTTTGCCAGTCGGTATTTGCCCCTTTATCATCTGCTGGAGCAAAAGATTGTCCATTGGCTGTCAAGAAAGAACGTAGTTGTGTTGCATCCATCATGTTCAAACGGCTTGACACTTTTTCAAGACCTACATAACCATGATAATTTACTTTCATTTCACCGCTCTTACCTCTTCTCGTTGTCACCATGATAACCCCATTGGCAGCACGGTTACCATAAATAGCCGTTGCCGAAGCATCTTTCAATACGTCAATTGATGCAATATCGTCTGGAGCGATTGTTGAAATGTCTGCTCCAGGAATTCCATCAATTACATAAAGCGGGCCTTGCGAACTGTTGATTGTTGACGCACCACGTAATACTACTGCTGCTGATGCGTTCGGGTCACCGTTTGCTGAAATGTTTAGCCCCGGCACACGTCCTTGTAATAATTGACCAACGTCAGTGATAGCACCACGGTTTAAATCTTGTGGTTTGATTGTAGAAACTGCACTCGTTAAGTTTTTACGAGATTGTGTACCATAACCTACCACTACCACTTCACCTAATTGCTTGATGTCTGCTTCTAGCTGTACGTCAATTTGCTGTTGAGTTCCCACCTTTTTTTCTAATGACACATAGCCAACAGAAGAAAATACCAATACTGCATTTGAACCAGACACTGCAATCGAATACTTTCCTGAGTTATCAGTGAGTGTACCCGTCTTAGTGCCTTGAACACTAATTGTGACAGCTGGTAGTCCATCTTGACTATTAGCAGCTGTTACCCTTCCCGAAATGGTTTTGGTCTGAGCAAATGAGTTTGTTAAACTAAGAAGTAAGACAAACACGATTCCCCAAGTAGCATTCCGATGAGCATAATCGTAGAGTTTTGATCTCATTGTTTTTGGATTTTGGTAAATATAATTGAACAGAACCTTCTTGTAACGCACCTCCGCTGAGTGGAGTTGAGTTATTACAGGCTGAGAAAACACGGATAGGAAAAATGAGTGGGGAAGATGTCGTTTACACAATTCGTTTTAGAGAAACTCTCAACAGAATAATAGCCCAAACATGACAAAAACCCACTTCTATCAGTGATTTTGGTCAATATTACTGGAATAAAACTGTATAAAAAATAATTTTTTGAATAAAACTGAATGCAAACGTTTGAAATTGTGAAGGCCAAAATAATCCAAAAATAAATTGCTAATTTGCAAGGCTTGAAGACTTCCGTACAATTAATTCTGGTGATAGTTTAATATTCTTCAAAGTGGGTGTTCCCTCCATCTGAGCAAGAAATAAATTGGCAGCAGTTTCACCGATTGGCTTGCTTTGGCGGGCAATGGTACTCAGTGAAGGATAGAAATAAGCAGAGATAGGTGTATTATCGAAGCCAATTACCGCAATGTCTGTAGGCACTACAAGTCCTTTTTCTCGGATAAGTTGCAATGCCCCAAAACATACTTGGTCGTTCACTCCAAAAATAGCATCGGGTGGAGTAGGCAAATTCAAAAGAGCTTTGGTAGGTTCTATGGCACTTTCAATCGTGAAGTTTACTTGCTTAATAAGTTCATCTTCGATTGGTAAATTGTATTTTAATAAACAGGCACAGTAGGCATTGAAACGTTGTTCGGCAATGGCCATGCCGTGAGGGCCACGCAAATGAGCAATGCGTTTATGACCCGTTTGAATGAGGTGTTCGGTTGCCATAAAAGCCCCTACATAGTCGTTGGTAGTAACCCCTATCGTTTGAATATCTTCATACTGGCGATCAATAAAAATTAAAGGTACTTGGCGATTCATCACCTTTTGCAGATGTTCGTAATGTCCCTCTGAATAGGTTTCTTGAGAAATGGATAAAAAGAGACCATCAACCCGATTCGCCATCAAGCGTTCGACATACTCTTTTTCAAGTAAATAACTCTCATTGGTCACGCAGATATTCAACAGATAACCAAGGGGTTGCAACACCGATTGAATACCTTCTACCATGGCGGTTTCGTGAAACTGAGTGATATTCGGTATCACGACCCCAATTGTTTTAGTATTTTTTTGGACTAAACTCAAGGCAAGGGTATTCCGCTGATAACCCATTTTTTGGGCATACTCCTGAATGGTCTTCCTTGTTTCAATATTAATAAGTGGGTAATCGTTCAAAGCTCTTGATACCGTTGAGGGTGAGCATTTAAACTTGCGGGCAATGTCCTTAATGGTAATATTGGAAGATTTAGTATTCAAAATAGTCGTCTTTTAAGCATATTCTAGGAATCAAATTACAACACAATTTAGATAATAACCAAATTAACCCCCTCTCGAAATGGAAAATATTTCAAGAAAAGTGTTTCTCTCTCAATTAATAAAACTTGGTGCAGTTGTCGGTTTATCAGCCAATGCTAGTTTTGGTACGGGAACCAATAATGATAGTGAATTTTTCAAAAAAGTCGTTCTTGCTAATAATGAAGAAGTTGCAAAATTATTGCAAATTTTATCCACCGATATTACTGAAATCAAACGCCGTTTGGGCTTCGATTTAGCCAATTTAGCGGCAGCTTTTACCGAACCTAGTTCTCGCTATTATCAACAAAAAGAAATTATCAGTGCGATGCACAAAATTGCTACCTTCTTGGTTAAATCTCAAAACGAAGACGGTACGTTAGACATTGGTAATTTAGCCTCCCCTCCTGATACCGCTTTTATCCTTGAGCCTCTTTGTTCAGCTGCTATCATTTTGAAAAAAGTAGCCAATCCTGCACTCGATTCAGTCAAAAATCTGTTAAAAACCTTTGTGCTAAAAGCAGGAGAAGGACTACGTTTAGGCGGGATTCATACGCCTAATCACCGTTGGGTGGTATCAGCGGCGTTGGCTCGTATTTATGAATTATTCCCAGATAAAAAATATGCAAACCGCATAGACCAATGGCTTTCGGAAGGGGTATTTATGGATAAAGACGGGCATTATTTAGAAAGAAGCCAGATTTATGCCGAAGTCAGCGACCGTGCCTTAATTACCGTGGCTCGTATTATGAACAAACCGCAACTTTTTGCGTTTGTCCGTAAAAACCTACACATGACTTACTTCTATCTCGAACCAAATGGCGATTTAGTATGTAACGATTCCAGAAGACAGGACCAGTTTATTTCGTTTAATATCCTTGACTTTTATCACGACTACCGCTACATGGCGATGCTTGATAAAAATGCGGAATTTGCGGCAATCACTCAATTTATTGAGCGAGTAAAAGGCTTTGATGAACGAGTATTGAGGGATTTATTGTTTTTCTTTTTAGAAGAACCCATCTATGCTCAAGCATTGCCAACATCCAAAGAACCAAGTCAGACATTTGAGAAATTCTTTGAATCAAGCAATCTCGTAAGATTTAGAAAGAATGATACCACAGCCACCATTTTCGGCGGAGTTGATTTCCCACTTATTATTGGTTCTGGACGTTCAACAAGTCCTAATTTCTTTACCTTTAGAAAGGGAGATGCTATCCTGAAATACTTGCGTTTCTCAACCGATTTTTTCAGTACAGGTTATTTCAGAAGTCACGGTATCAAAAAGGTTGGCAATAAATATGTGCTTAACCAGAAAATTGAAGCCCCTTATTATCAACCGCTACCTGAGCAATATAAACGTAAGGATGCAAATTATAAGCATTCGATAAGTACAGACGGACGTTTCTGGAATAAAATGGACTTTGAACATCGCCCTCAAAGCAATATCAAAGCAATCGACACAAGCATTGAAATTGAAGAAAAAAATGGAAAACAAGAATTGAAGTTTAGTGTAAAAGGCACTGTTGGAGTACACGTGACAATCGAGTTTTGTTTTAACGAAGGAGGAGTATTGACTGGTACGAAAAGCATTGAAGGCTCAACGGAGAATTTCACCGTAGAAAATGGCTATGGAACGTATCAAGCGGGAAAAGACAGCATTAGTTTTGGGCCTGGGATTTTCCAACATGCCAAACTAAAAAGTTTAGACGGCGAAATGTACACATCGCATTACGGAACGTTAAGAACTCCTGGGCAACACGTTTACTTTACTGGACTAACGCCTTTTGAACATACCATCACAATCGGTTAAACAATGGGGTTGTGTGAATCGTATCTCTTTCACACAACCCCTTTCTGCTAAACTGCTACAACCTCCTCCGATTCAACGTATAGCAAAACACCCTTGACCTCTGCATAACCCATATCTCGATAAATGTCCATGTATTGTCGAACTTGAGTTTTATGGCTGTTCGATTTTGAACCCGTTTTATAATCGACAATCGTAATTTTATTCCCCTCCCGCACCACACGGTCAGGACGAAGGGGTTTTCCGTTCGGCATTAAAATTTCTCGTTCGTTTTTCACATTTTCCTCCGCTACCTCAAACAAGTGTTGCACTTTGGCGATAATCCCTAGCATCTTTAGTTTCAAGTCCGCTTTCTCGGCATCTATAATCAAGCCTTCTCGGGCAACTTCTGCCAAAGCCATATCAATATCGTTGAGGTGTTTCACTTTGGCAAAAGCCGCATGGAGTTTATTTCCATAGTCTTTACTTTTTTCGAAGGTCTCCAAATCAAACAACCTTTCTGCCGAATGCCGTAAACGAATACCTACCGAAGGCATCGTAATTTGGTCGGCAGCCACCACAATTCGGTCAACTTCCTGCTTCTTTTTTTCCTTCTGCACGTTGTCGATACCTTCATAAATCACTTCGGTATGTTGTCCATTTTCATCTAATTCTGGAAAATTAACAAAGCTATACAAGAGGTTTCCTACCGAATTTTCAAAACCCCGATGACCTTTTCGGACAATCAAATACAAACGGTTGGTAGGTCGGGTGAGGGCTACGTACAACATATTTAAACTTTCGAGAAAAGTCTTTTCCTTTTCATCAAATAATTGATTAGCAACCGAAGTCCCTTCCAGAGCCTTCACCCCACGCAAAGGTGCAACCGTCAACGGAATCCCCCCCAGCGGAGTGCCGCCCACATGCTCATGGGTAAGAGCATCTTCGTGAACAGGAGAAACGAGTAAATCATTTTCGGGTAAATCTGCCCAAAACGTACTATTAAATCGAGGTTCGGTTGACCAATGACAATAAGGAACGATCACCACAGGGAACTCCAATCCTTTCGATTTATGAACACTCATTACCCGCACCGCATTTTGTCCTTCGGGCATGGAAATTGAAAGGCTTTCTTTTTTCTGTTCCCAAAAACTCAAAAAATCCGTCAAGTGCGTACTTTGGTTACATTGAAAATCAAGTACGACATCCAAAAATCGGAAAATAAAGTCTAATTCCTTCGTATGGTTAAACAAATGGAATTCCTTCAAAGCCCGTTCGGCAATGTCATAAAGCGATTTTTGCTGTAATTCAAAAGGATCAAAGCGGTAGCCTTCATTCCTCATTAAGTCATAAAAAGCTAAAAGGTCTTTGCTTTCAATGGCTTCTTTAATTTCCTTATTTTCATCCGTATTCGGGATTTTATTCAATACTACTCGATAAAACAAATAAATAGCCTCGTATTTCCCCAAACGATTATCAGGGTTTTGAACCACCTTCATCAGGGATACCACCAAATTTACTGCCTCCGAAAACACCAAACTCATCGAATCAGACGAA
>JARXAV010000077.1 GCA_029865665.1 Flectobacillus sp.
ATTACAAAGGATAATTTTTCAAATAACTCCTTAGATACATCCCTTTTTATTTGTTCAAGAAGCAGTTCGAGTGCGTCCCAATCGTTGTAAAGAGGTATGAGTATTTTAATCATAATGTTGTATAGACTTGATAGAAACGTCCTTCGTAAAAAAACTTTAAGGGATATGAAGCTGATTTTTTGTCAAAAATAATCAAATTTGTTCAGATTGACATAGCCTTTTCGTCTTATACTGAGCGAAAAGTGATTTGCGAAATGGCGAATAAGTAACTTTCTGTAAGTAAACGACTTGAACTCTATTCGTTTTGCAAACCCAACTCGGTTGAGTATAGCGATACAAACAGCATTGATTTTGTTGATGTGATGAATATAGAAAAGCTGGTCGGTAGAGTTGGCAAGAAAGGATTCGTCTTCCTGGTACGATGCTTTCAGTTATACTAAACAGAATTAGGTTTACGAAACAAGTTTGGCATATCTTGCTGATAGGGAGGTCTTTGTGCCTATGTGCCTTTGTAAACTCGATACCTTTCACTATATAAAAAAAGTCCATCTACACAGTTCGTATAGATGGACTTTCTGAAATTATAATCTACTCGAAATACCGTCGTGAATTTGAGTTAGTGTTTCTTCTAAACCAAACGTCCAGTTCCAAGTTGGATAGTGTTCTTTGAATTTCGTTAAATCTGAAATGTACCAAATATGGTCTCCGATACGGTTTGTTTCAGAATAACTGTAGCTCATTTTGTTACCCGTAATTTTTTCACAAAGTTGGATACCTTCAATCATCGAGCAGTTGGCAAAACGACCACCACCAGCGTTATAAACTTCGCCAGCACGTGGGTTTAAATAGAAGTGCCAGAACATATTTACAAGGTCATACGAGTGAATATTATCTCTCACTTGTTTTCCTTTATAACCAAAAATGGTATAGTGATTTCCCGTGATTGCACACTTCATTAAGTAAGCCAAGAAACCGTGTAATTGAGTCCCAGAGTGATTAGGCCCTGTTAAACAACCGCCACGGAATACACCCGTTTTCATACCGAAATAACGACCGTATTCTTGTACTAAAATATCAGCAGCCACTTTAGACGCTCCAAATAATGAGTGTTTTGTGTGGTCGATACTGTGTAATTCGTCGATACCATTTTTGTAATATGGATGACTTTCGTCAATTTCCCAACGAGTTTCCGTTTCGATTAATGGTAAGTAGTTAGGATTATCTCCATATACTTTGTTGGTAGATGTGAAAATGAATACCGACTCAGGAGCGTGTAAACGAGTCATTTCCAACATATTCAACGTACCGTTGGCATTAACCGTAAAGTCCGTAAAAGGTTCTTTTGCTGCCCAGTCGTGAGACGGTTGAGCGGCTGTGTGTAGTACTAGTTTAATATCAGCACCATATTCTTTGAAGATGACTTCTAATTCTTCTACTTTACGGATATCAGCTTGATAGTGTTTGTAGTTCGAAAATTGTTCTTCTAAACGGTTTTTGTTCCAAGCAGTAGAGGCTTCTGCACCAAAAAAGTACTGACGCATGTTGTTGTCAACGCCAATTACTAAATCAAATTTGTCTGCAAAAAAAGAGACAGCTTCACTACCAATTAATCCTGCGGAACCAGTTACGAGTGCTATATTCATTGTGGATGATCTATTTATTTTATAATCTAAAGGTATAACGTTAAGATAGTGTTTACTGAAAAAATATAAAGCGTCACAATCTAATATTGCAACGCTTTATATTTTTGGAAATAGGTAGTAAATCTGACAAGTCAGAATTGCCTGATTAATTTCCCGCAGCAATACTTGTTGTTGCTGTTGCATCAGGAGCACCATACAACTTCTCACGAATTTTGTTCGCTCTAACTTCGTTTTCAGGCTTTGCTGTGTATTTCAATTTTGTTTGAGCAGCAGCACTGTCTGGATGAACACCATAAACATAAGCATCGTCTTCACGAATATCTTTTTGTTTGATGGTATTGTTTTTTTGGTAATCACAAGCCAATGCTGTAAGAGCAACTGCTGCGATGGTTAAGCTATTTTTAAGATTCATTGCTATATTGAATAAAAAATTCGTTTCTAGTATTGACACACAAAAATAGTAGCTGAAATTCAATTAAAAAAGTTAAAATCAATTTCAATGCCTCTTAAAGCTATTTTTTGTAGCTTCTTGATTGATAACCTTTTTGAATTATATCTTAGAGCTGAAAAATCCTATTTTGTGCCTTATTTTAGCGATTCATGGATGCTAAAAACTCCTCGTTTGTACGGGTGTTTTTCATCTGTTGTAACAAGAAATCCATCGCTTCTACCGAGTTCATATCACTCATGTGTTTACGAAGTACCCAAATACGTTGTAGGGTTTCTTTGTTCATCAATAAATCCTCACGACGAGTACCCGATGCAGGAACATCAATGGCAGGGAATACACGGCGGTTTGCCAACTTACGATCAAGTTGTAATTCCATGTTACCTGTACCTTTAAATTCCTCAAAGATAACCTCATCCATCTTAGAACCTGTATCAATTAAGGCAGTTGCAATGATGGTTAATGAACCTCCGTTTTCTACGTTACGAGCCGCCCCGAAGAAACGTTTTGGCTTGTGTAAAGCATTGGCATCAACCCCACCTGATAAGATTTTACCTGATGATGGTACAACTGTATTGTATGCACGAGCTAAACGAGTGATAGAGTCTAATAAAATCACCACATCATGCCCACATTCAACCATACGTTTTGCTTTTTCAAGCACAATACTTGCCACTTTTACATGGCGTTCTGCTTGTTCATCAAACGTCGAAGCAATTACTTCGGCACGCACACTACGTTGCATATCGGTAACCTCTTCTGGACGTTCGTCAATTAGCAAAATCAACAAGTAAACTTCTGGGTGATTTTTAGAAATAGCGTTGGCAATTTCTTTCAATAACACGGTCTTACCTGTTTTTGGTTGTGCTACAATCATACCACGTTGACCTTTACCGATAGGGGCAAAGAGATCAAGAATACGAGTAGAATACTGGTCTGGACGAGAAGAAAGATTTAACTTTTCGTCTGGGAACAACGGTGTTAGGTATTCAAACGGAATACGGTCACGAATTTCTTCAGTTGTTTTACCATTTACGGATTCCACACGAAGTAATGCAAAATATTTTTCTCCTTCTTTTGGAGGACGAATTGCACCACGAACCGTATCACCTGTTTTTAAGCCAAATAACTTAATTTGAGAAGGCGATACATAAATATCATCTGGCGATGCCAAATAGTTGTAATCTGCCGAGCGTAAGAAGCCATAGCCACCATCTTGCATAATTTCAAGAACACCTTCGTTTTCGATGATTCCATCAAATTCACGAATTGCTTGATTATAAATTGGTTTCTTTGGACTTGGAGCAGGAGGCGTATTCGTATTTCTAGGATTTTCTTGACGAGGCTCTTTTGGTAGCACATCATTTACAATATCATCTGTTGTAATAAAGGATGTATCTATTTCAAACTCGTCTTGAATATCATCGGGAATATCAATAATAATTGGGTCTTCGTCAAAATCAAAATTTAATTCTTCAATAACCTCTTTAGCTGTCTTTTTAGTTTCAGCAACAGGGCGAGGAGCAGGAGCTGGCTTGGCAGTGCTTACGCTACTACTTGGAGAAGTGGTTTCGCCTACCTCTGTTTTTTGAATACGCTGTCTTTTAGGTCTTTCCGATTCGCTACCAGTCGTATCTTTTTTGATTTTTCTTTCTGGTTTATTTTCCATGGTATTGCTGTTTGCAGGTGCTTCTTTGGTAGGGGGCGTTAGTGCCTGCTTGTCAAGTATTTTATAGATGAGCTGTTGTTTGGGTAGGTCTTTAAATTGATTGATATCAAACGCCTCTGCTATTTGTCGAAGCTCCGACACTAGCTTCATTTCTAATTCTTCAATGTTATACATACGAAAATCAATGTTGAGGTGCATTTGCACAGCAAAGCCCTCGAAATTTATGTGGTGGTTATTTACACAGGCACTCTAACAAAATTAATACACGTAAAATCAAATCTTGGAAATCATGAAATGAGATGGAAGATGAATGTTAAGCAGTTGTCATCCAGAGGCCTAACCGAAGAATATCACGGATACGTGATTTGTACTGCAATAATAGCAACTAAGTTTGAAAGTATCAAATATTAAGGATTCTTTTTTATAAAAAATGACTAATATTTTTAGGGAGCGAGGTTTGGTAAGTAGTAGTACTAGGCATACTACTTAAAGACTATACGTTGAAGTCTTTCGATTGGTATGCCTAGTGGAGTTACTTATACGAGTTGATAGACTTCTTTTTTTTCCTCTGATTTCTCTTCTAAGAAAGACAAATCGAAAGTAATGGTTTCGGTAAATTCTTCTTCGAGCATATTGGCCCACTCTTGTAAGTATAAAGTGACATCATCTCTAAAATTATGACGCAACTGATTTCTACGAGTTAAATCAATACGTGCTAAAACACCTTTGTCTGAGAGGCGTTCTAAATTTTGTAAGTCGCTCGTTGTTAGACCATGATTCAGCATATCGGCAATCAATAAGTCCATTGGCAGACCACTCGTAGGACAAAATTCTTCCACTTGTTCTCGCCAGTCACCACGACCTTGCATCGCAAATTGGTGAATTTCCGCTTTGGTCAATTGGGTTAATTCTTGAGCTAAATTGCCACAATTACAACTTCCCATGTGTCCCCACTGATAGGGCGTTTGTTGGTCTGAAAGCTTTTTCGCCGTGCGACGAATCGCTTCAATTAATTCAATACTTGCATGTGCCATCTTCGTTGCTAGTTTTTAATGTGATAGAAATGCAACGCTTTGACCAATGTGACATTGATAGCGTTGAGGTGTTTTAATACGTAACCATAAGATTGGATGCCATAACATTCATCCAAAATGTATTTCATTACTAATAACTGCTTGTTTTCTTTTTTGTTTGGTATCCTAAAAATAAAAAAAAATAGTACAATTCCCAACGATTCAAGGCGTTTTCAAAACGATAAATCAGTATATGTTTCTTCATCGAAATATGTATATTTGAGTTTGGATTGTTTCGGCTTTATTCCTGAGCTATCCATCTATCCCAATTAACGCATTCTATAAAAAATAACGATTACCATGAAAAGACGTACTGCTATTAAACAAGTAGCCTTTACTTTGGGTGGCCTAATGACGCTACCGATTTGGGCAAAAGCTTGGTCAGCAACGGATGTTCAGTCTCAACCATTTTTAACCGCTACGCAAGATACGCTGCTGGCGGAATTGGTGGAAACTGTCATTCCTGAAACCAATACACCTGGGGCAAAGTCCTTGGGAGTACATCAACTCATTCAAACCATTGTGGCAGATTGTTATGCAAAACCTGAGCAAGAAAAATTGACTCAAGGGATTTTGGCTGCCGACCAATTGGCTAATCAATTGCATGGAAAGGGCTTTATTGCTTGTGATGTCAATCAACGTTTGGCAGTGCTAAAAGCAATGGAGTCTTCTAGCGATAATGCTCAGAAAGAGTTTTATGGCTTGTTGAGAGGCATGACGATTAACGGCTATATGAAGTCGGAATATTACTTAACTAATATCGCAAAATTTGAGTTCGCACCTGGACGTTTCTATGGCTGTGTTCCCGTTAAAAAATAAAAAGACATGGCTAATTTTAATATAGATTACGTAAAAAATGCCACCTACGATGCCATCGTGATTGGCTCTGGAATTAGTGGCGGTTGGGCTGCTAAAGAACTGACTGGAAAAGGATTGCGTACCCTTGTGCTAGAGCGTGGACGGGATGTAAAACACATCGTAGATTATCCAACGACGATGAAACAGCCTTGGGAATTTGAACACCGTGGTCAGGTCAATTTGGATGTCAAAACAGAGAATCCTATCGTAAGTAAGTGTTATGCTTTTTATGAAGGAACAGAACAGTTTTTCGTGAAAGATAAAGAACATCCTTACGTACAAGAGAAACCTTTTGATTGGATTCGTGGGTATCAAGTAGGAGGAAAGTCTTTGCTTTGGGCGAGACAAACACAACGTTGGAGTGACTTCGATTTTGACGGCCCTGCTCGTGATGGTTTTGCCGTCGATTGGCCAATTCGTTATAAAGATATTGCTCCGTGGTATAGTCATGTAGAAAAATTTGCAGGGATTACAGGGAATAAAGACGGCTTGCCGAATTTACCCGATGGCGAGTTTTTACCGCCTCACGAAATGACTTGTGTGGAAAAGTATTTCAAAGAACAGGTTTCTAAAAATTATAAAGACCGTAATGTGATTATTGGGCGTGCGGCTCACTTAACGCAACCCAAACCGATTCACTATCAACAAGGTAGAGCCCAGTGTCAGCACCGTACCATTTGCGAACGTGGTTGCCCTTTTGGAGGTTATTTTAGCAGTAATGCTTCTACGCTTCCTTGGGCGATGAAAACGGGTAAAATGACGCTTCGTCCTGATTCGGTGGTACACTCGATTATCTATGACGAGAAGAAAGGAAAAGCAGTAGGCGTGCGTGTAGTGGATGCTCATACCAAAGAAATGATGGAGTTTTATGCTCGTATTATTTTCTTAAATGCGGCGGCTCTGAATACGAATTTAGTCTTGTTAAATTCTACTTCCAACCGTTTTCAAAATGGTTTGGGGAACGACAGTAATACCCTTGGCAAATACGTAGCCTTCCACAATTATCGAGCAAGAATTTCGGGAGAATATGAAGGTTTTGGCGATATGACCACCGATGGTCGTCGTCCGAATGGTAGTTATATTCCTCGTTTCCGCAATTTGCATAAGCAAGAAACGGACTTTTTAAGAGGATATGCCGCAGGTTTTGACACCTACCGCAGTCAAGAACACGATTATAGCGGCTTGGGTGCCGACCTAAAAGCGAATTTAGGAAAATCGACATGGGGTAAATGGCACGTAGGGTCGCACATGATGGGAGAGACCATTCCGAAAGAAAGTAATTATGTGGCTTTGGATAAAAACTTAAAAGACCCATTCGGAATACCGCAGTTGAAAATCGCTATCGGCTATGACGAAAACGACGAAAAGATGATTAAGGATTACCATACGCAGTTGACAGAAATGTTTAAGATGGCTGGTTTTACCAATATCAAAACGTTTGACTCGCATCAGGCTGCTGGATTGGATATTCACGAAATGGGCGGTGTACGTATGGGTAACGACCCGAAAACGTCGATGCTCAACAAATGGAATCAGTTACATGCTTGTAAAAACGTATTTGTAACCGATGGAGCTAGTATGACTTCGACCTCTACTCAAAACCCATCGTTAACCTACATGGCTTTCGCAGCCCGTTCGGTTGATTATGCCGTGAAACAAATGGCAATGGGGAATTTGTAGGAGATTTTGAATGTTGGATTTTGAATTTTGGATGTTGACAATCGACTGATTTTCCTCGTTGCCATTGTTTGTGTCTTCACAAACAATTCTTTTAAATGACTTCTATATTATTGTCAGTGGATACGCTGACAATGGCAAAAATTACCTAAGAAAGAGCTTAGTCAATGGTTAATTTGACTAGGCTCTTTTTTTTATGTTGCCGTATTCGCATAAGTTGTTGGTAGCAAACGACGGCGGGAAATATTACTGATTATGCTCTGGTACAAATTCCAGTATATCACCTGGTTGGCAATTAAGAGCTTCGCAGATGGCTTCTAAGGTAGAAAAACGAACAGCTTTGGCTTTTCCTGTCTTTAAAATTGAAAGGTTCGGAAGCGTAATATCTACCTTTTCGGCCAATTCTGAGAGTTGCATTTTTCGTCGGGCAAGCATGACATCAAGGTTTACAACAATGGGCATCTTAGTAGGTAGTTAAATAGTTAATTCGTTTTCTTCTTGTAATTCTACACCACGTTTGAAAATTTGGGCAATTAGGTAGATAATTCCAATTTCAAAAATGTAGGTTAAAAGAGGAGATAAATTATACTCGTAGTGAAAATGATTGGTGATTAATCCTTCTAACGTAATTGTATATTGATTGATAATAAAATTTATTACTCCGATTACAATCATTACATAAGCTATTTTTTCGAGAATAATCGAGATTGTAGCGCTGAAAGGATGATTACTATTGATGTTTATGAGGGCATCTTTTGCTAATTTCCAAATGTTAATCACGAAGTATATCTTTATCAAAGACAAAATATAGAAGAGTATTAGTCTTCCCATATAGTCGTTTCGCAATGTGATGAAAGAAAGTTTCGCTTCTGAAATTTTAATGTTTTTAATAAAATCGGCATCAGGAAATATAAAAAAATAGATGGTGGCAATACTGACTA
Source organism: Flectobacillus sp. (assembly GCA_029865665.1). The sequence continues at coordinate 8,310 of JARXAV010000077.1, forward strand.
TTACAGTCAATGATATTGAGCCAATATAGCCTA
>JARXAV010000248.1 GCA_029865665.1 Flectobacillus sp.
GTCTTTTACGGTCAAAATACAATCGTATAAATTCGGAAATTCGGCACTCCATTTAGCAGGATTGGTAATTTTCCCGTCCAGTGTTGCCTCCAAATTTGTTGGATTCACTGCCACTTGTTTAGAGAAAATAGTTTTACCTGCTTTATCTTGAATTTCGGCAAGTACACTTCCTGCTTGAATCGTACTTTCTCCAAATTTGCGAAGCGATACCGTGGCACTGAACAGCCCATCTTTGTAAGTTTTATCTAAATCTGCTTTTAGGAAATAATCCCAAAGGCTTGTTTTAGGCAAAGCATACATAAATACATCTCGTTCGATACCCGATATACGCCAAAAATCTTGGTCTTCTAAGTAGCTTCCATCGTGCCAGCGATATACTTGAACTGCCAATAAATTAGTTCCTTTTTGCAGAAAAGGCGTAATGTCAAATTCGGCAGGAGACTTCGATACTTTGGTCATTCCTACTTCCTTTCCGTTGACATACACCACGGCATACCCTGTAATTGAGCCAAAATGCAATAAGATTTCACGCCCATCCCACGAAGTAGGAATGTTAAACGTTTTACGGTATGTTCCTACGGGATTATCGCCCCCGATGAAAGGAGGGTTTTTCGGAAAAGGATAAGTGATATTGGTATAAATAGGCGTTCCATAACCTTTACGTTCCCAGTTGGAAGGTACTTTCAAATCATCCCATTTGCTATCGTTGAGATTGGTTTCAAAGAAATTCTTTGGACTTTTTTCGATAGAAGGAGCGAAGTTGAATTTCCACGTACCGTTTAAGGATTGGTAAAAAGGCGACTTGGCATAGTCATTTTCCAGAGCGGTTGCTTTGTTTTCATAAATCATAAAGTCTGTGTGAGCAGGTTCTTTATGACTATCAACCACCGCAGGGTTTTCCCACGCATTTGGACTTTGGGCAAATCCTACCTGAGCGAATAATACGCCTAATAACACTAGTTTTTTCATTGATTGGTTTTTTGAAATTATGATTCAGCGATAAATTTATATCTTTTGTATAATGAACCTATTTAAACTTTTGCGAAACCGCTGGCGAAAGCACCGAATATTTTCTGTTTGAGCGCAGCGAGTTTAAATATTCTTGATTTTTTTGTTACTTTTTAGAAAGTTTAAACAGCTTCAATGTAAAGATGTATTACAGGGGGGGATATACTCTTCTATATTTGAAAATGTCTGTATTTAACTGTTTAAAGGTAATCTGTGCAGTTAGACTTCAAAGATACCTACCCCTAAAATGAAAGATACCCTAACCAGTAGGGTATCTTTCAAGATTAAGAAGGTTTAATTTATCAGTAGAGTGGATTTTGGAATAAATTTTTATTCTTATTCATTTCATCCAACTTAATTGGCAAGAAATAGGCACGGTCTTTCCAGTTTCTATCTTGCACTTCAATCACCTTATAAGTGGGTGTTGTAGCAGTTGTTTTATCTGCATTTAACTTATAACGAATTTCGATTCCTTTCGCATTGTCGAAGGTAGAAGGAGCAATCATCCAACGACGAACATCGAAGAAACGATGATCTTCATAAGCCAATTCAACACGGCGTTCGTTTCTATAACGCTCTAATAAAGCACTACCACTTTCTGTTATTTCTGGCATTCCTGCTCTTTTACGAATCATGTTAATATACTGACGAGCTTCAGCATCTTGTCCAAGACCGATACAAGCTTCTGCATAGTTTAACAACACTTCCGTATAGCGTATAAAACGCCATGGGTAATCTTGTTTAACATATTGTGCATCAATGGTTTGGTCGATAAATTTACGTAAATAATAACCAGTGTATGTTCCATTCCAGTCTTCAATAGGTCCTTTTCTAGTATCTAATCCAGGAATAACATCAATACTATTGGTGGTAGCATTCCATTTTTCCCAAACGCCTACTTGGATAATACCTTTAGGATCAGAAGCCACTACATCAGACGGACGTTTTCTCCATTGTACACCTTCATACAGAATCGTGGCATAAAAGCGAGGGTCACGATTTTTGTACGGATTGCTTGCATGTGTGGTATTGATCCAAGAGAATTTAGAACCATCTTTCATCTCATACGAATCCACCAATTGCTGTAAAGGAGTGTTACTGCCCCAACCGTGATAACCGTTAGGATTGTTAAACAAGCCAGGATTGTAACCGTCCCAACTATCCTCTGTTTTTGGAATAAAAAAGCGTACAAAAATATCTTCTACGTTCTCTTTCATCAAGAACATTTCGCCGTAGTTTCTAGCAGTTGAATCGCTACTAGTAGGATTTGCTTTGTAGATACTGTAAACTCCTAGATCCATCACTGCTTTTGCTGCATTTTTAGCCGCTAACCAACGAGCATTACGGTCGCCACCAACATAACCAATTAACTCTGGGTGCGTGTATGCCCCAGCCCAAGTGGGGGTTTTGTTGTATAAATCACTTGCAGCATGTAATAATACACGTGCTTTTAGGGCTAATGCAGCTCCTTTAGTTGCTCTACCTTTATTTGCACCTGTTTCTACTAGTGCCAATTTTGCTGCTGCTTTGTCACAATCGTCCGAGATAAATTTGATACAACTCTCGAAACTATCACGTGCAGGAGAAAAATCATCCGTTAGTTTGTAGGCTTTGGTAATAATGGGAACTCCACCATACACCGACACTAAATTATGATATAAATAGGCACGCAAGAAATAGACTTCACCTATCAACCTGTTTTTTGCAGTAGCATCGTCGAATGGGACACTTTCTATTTTTTCTAAGAATAAGTTACAAGCACGTATGTGTTTGTAAACATTTCCCCAAATCATTCCTTTATAACGGTTTCCTGACCAGAAATCCCAAACGGAGTAATCACTAGCTGTCACCAAGCACTTTGTGACATTACTACTTCCAAAATCAGCATTATACATGGATTCATCTGAAAGAGATGCCATCATCATATTACTGAAACCATGAGGTACTCCTGAGTAAATATTATTGACAAAAGTGGTAACCAATGCAGGATCCTTCCAAACGGCCTCTTCTGAATATTGGTCTTTCGGTTGCAAATCAAGTTCTGTAGTACACGAGAAAGTACTACCTAGTAAGAATGCAAAGGTTAGTATATAAACTATTTTTTTCATCTTATTTTAATGTTTATGTACAACGAACGAAGCGTAATTTTGCCTGTGTTCATCATAATTTCGCCACGAGAATTTGTTAGAATGTAAATGAAAGACCAGTATTAAATACTTTTTGTAATGGGTATCCTTGTCCGCTACCACTACTCATTTCTGGGTCAAAATCTTTGTAATCAGGACTATATGTCCATAAATTCAGACCGCTTACATAAACTCTTGCTGCTTCTAACCCTAATTTTTGACACACCTTGTTTGGTAATGAATACCCCAACTGAATCGTTTTTAAACGGATGTAATCTGTATTTTTCAAGAAATAGGTATTCCGATTACTTACCCAATATTCATTACTACGGTTAAACGTTCTTGGGCCAGACGCATTTGGGTTTTCTGGAGTCCAACGCTCGTCATAGAAGCTTTTTAGGAAGTTTCCAATTTCTCCAGACTCTGTCGAAATATAGTTTGTTGCACCAAATGCTCCTTGGAATAATAAACTCAAGTCGAAACCTTTATACTGAAGATTTGAAGAAAAACCTGTTGTAAAACGAGGAATATTACTTTTGTTACTTCTGATACGGTCGTTACCATCAATTTTGCCGTCTTTATTAACGTCTTCAAAAATAATATCGCCAGGGCGAGCATTGTCCCAATGTGGATATGCGTCAACAGATGCTTTATCTTTAAAAATACCAATTGCATTGTAATACAGGTCGTTACCAGGGTTTTTAGGGTCTGTTGGAATTGGATAACCTGTTGTTCTCTGGTAGTCTGGAGCCCCAGGAGCTTCATCCCAGAATAGGATTTCACTTTTTGAATATCCTCCATTAAAACCCACTTGATACGATAAATCGCCAGCTTTATTACGGTAATTAATATCAAATTCAAAACCACTATTGGCTACTTTACCAATGTTTTCGCTCGGTAGGGTCAAACCTGTTGACGAAGGTACAGAGGCGTTGCGTGGCCATAAAATCTGAGAACGGGTATTGTAGAAATAGTCTGCCGAGATGGATAATTTGCTTTTTAGTAATTGCATATCAAAACCAATATTCGACTGATTAGCTACTTCCCATGTTACATTTAGGTTAGGAATACGAGTTTCGTATAAAGTTTTATTTTCTTGATCAATTCCTAAGATGAGCGGTTGAGCTACGCCTGCACTGTTCGCATAAAATCCATAAGAAGATAAATATTGCCATTCAGCAATACGGTCGTTACCTGTTTGTCCCCACGAAGTACGAAGTTTCATGTTGTCGATGAACGAGACTTTATCTTTCCAGAATTCTTCTTCTGAAACTCTCCAGCCCAACGATACCCCAGGGAAAAATCCGTAACGTTTATCAGCAGGGAACATATAAGAGCCATCGTAACGCCATACAAACTCAGCCAAATATTTTTCCTTGAAGTTATAATTTACACGACCAAAGTAATTTCTTCTAGCACTCTGAGAAGCAGACCCTGTGTTGTCTTTTTGTAAATCACCACCCGCAAATAATTGGTCAATGGCAGTAGAAACAAAATAGCGTCTATAGGCTGAGAATTTCTCTGCATTGCCCGTTCTTGATTCAGTACCAACCATTAATTTCAAGAAATTGTGCGTGCCAATTTTAGTTTCATAGTTGACAATCGTATTCATCAAAATATTCGTATTGTCTTCCATTTGTTCTGTCAAACGTGCATCGTCAAACCCTTTTTTACCCTTAATTAGCACAGGTTTTCCAGTAGCATCCACTGTTTGTCCATCCCATGAATATAAGTACCAAGGAGTTTCAAATTTCTTATCGAAACGTAAGCCCTTATCAATACTTGCGGTTGTTAGAACAGATAAGCCTTTTACCCAAGGAATTTGGATATTAAGTTTAATATTACTGTTTAAATAATACCATTTGTCTTTGTCATAACCTGTTGCATCGGTACTCACAACTGATGGGTTGTCACCGTATTCAATATCTGGCCCTGGAGTTCCATCTGGCCAGTAAGCAGGCAAGTTTGGTTTTCCACGCATGACCATTCTAAAGATGCTACCCGCATTTCGAGTGGGGTAATTTCTATCTTCCATTCTACCCGAGACATCAAAACCTAGGGTGATGTATTTATTTATATTTGCGTCGATATTACTTCTAAAGTCGTACTGATTATATTTTGTACCGCTATTTTGGTAGTAACCATCTTGGCTTTTTGCACCAAAAGAAACAAAATATTTAAAGTTTTCGCTACCACCAGAAACGCCAACATTGGCATAGTTTTGAACCGACCATGGTTTTAAAACCGCTCCAAACCAGTCGGTATTTGGGTATCTCCAAGGGTCTGAGCCATCTCTATATTTTTGGATTTCTTGTGCTGTAAAACGAGGTGATCTACTCGCATACGAATCAATTTCGTTTAGCATGGTAGCATATTCAGCAGCATCAGCCATGGCGGGTAAACGAGTTGGTTTTCCAAAACCTTGGTTAAGATTAAAGCTAATGGTTGGTTTGCCACTTTTTCCTCTTTTAGTGGTTACCAAAATTACACCGTTTGCCGCTTGAGCTCCATAGATAGCAGCAGACGCATCTTTTAAGATTGTTACACTTTCGATGGTACTAGGGTCAATTCGCTCTAATGATCTCCCTGGTACACCATCTACCACCACAAGTGGGCTATTGTCTCCTAAGGTATTTACCCCTCTGATTCTCAGGGTAGCACCATCATTTCCTGGTTCACCGCTTGAGGTTACTGCTACTAAACCCGGCAGACGACCAACAAGGCTATTACTTACGTTCATTGATGGAGATTGAACAACGTCAGATCCTTTTACCGAAACGACAGAACCTGTTACGGTAACTTTCTTTTCTGTACCATACCCCACCACCACTACTTCTTCTAGTGCTTTGTTGTCGTTCTGCAATACTACGTTCAACTGAGTTTTTGATCCTACCGCAATTTCTTTTCTCTGAAAGCCAATAGAACTGAAAATAAGAATGGTATTATCGTCAGGAATTGAAATTTTGAATTGCCCTTTGGTATCTGTTACAGTACCTTTCTGGCTACCCTTAACCATGATAGTAACCCCTGGTAGAGCTTGACCATTTTCGTCGGTAACCATCCCCGATACTGTTTTTTCGATATTTTGGAGAAAGATTGTTTCCCGAGAGTTTTGAGTTTCGTTTGTCTCTATACGGTTCAGTATAATCATTTTGCCTGATACTTCGTAGCTCAGATTCAGGGGCTTAGCAAGGTTATCCAAAATTTTAGATAACTGCATGTTCTGAAAATCAACCGTAACCTTGCGGTTAGACTGAATAAGTTTCGAGCTAAAAACAAATTTTACATCTGTTTGTTTCTCTATTTGAGACAAAAGGCTTCGCATCCCTAATTCTTGTGCTTGAATCGTAATTCGTTTACTAAGTACATTCTGTGCATTCGTTTCGTTTGCAAAGGAGGTGCTTATAAGGCAAACAGCAAGAAAAACCTGTGTGAGTGTAATCTTCATAACCGTAAGTAGTAACTTATGGACTTGTAATGTTTTTTTCATACATTTGAACATGTTTTGTTAATTTGAATTTTTGGGCAAAACAATTCCTTCACTTTACCTTGTAA
>JARXAV010000296.1 GCA_029865665.1 Flectobacillus sp.
AATTCTAACGGTATCGCCTTTATGCCCTTTCACTTTTAGCTCAATAATGCCCGAAGCATTTTGCCCTAAATCAAAGACCCAGTCTCCCGAAGGCAAGGCTTTTTTAGTAATCGGTTTAAAAACATCAAATACCCTTAGCGGCTCTGCCATTTGTGAATTTAATTGAGGAATACCCGCCACATAAATAGCTTGTTTCCAAGCTTTGTCGTCAAAAGTAGGCTTATCCCAACCAGCTTGTTCTAAATTGGCATTGTAGTCTTCTCCTCCATAAATACTCGAAAACGTAATAGGACTAGGAGCTGTTTTCCAAGAATTATCACTTACAATATTGTCAGAAGAACCGTCTTTATAATTGATTTGTAAACGGCAAATCAATTTTGGATAGCCAAATTGAACCTTCAATTTTCGATACCTTCCTTTTACCGAAGGGATATAATAAAAGCCATTTCCTAACAGCACTCCCAGACAATTATTCCCATTTTTGATTTCCTTTGTCAAATCAAATCCCACATAAAGAGCCTGCTTATCATACTTTGTCCAACCCGCATCAAGGAAGTGATTACCTACTTTTTTTCCATTTAAACTCAATTCAAAATGCCCCAGACCACAGATAAAAATGGTCGCTTTGTCAATTGGCTTTTCAATCGAAAAAGGTTTACGAAACATGGGTAAGATATTAGAACCTAAAACTTTATCTTTTGCTCCATCGGTTGGCAAAACGTTTTTTAAAGAATCGGGCAATTCGTCGTAAGCAATCCATTTTGCCCCTTTCCAGTCGCTTACTTGAGGAAGTCCCATTTGCCAAGTTTGAATGTTACTCCAAGTAGATTCGTGTTGGTGATTATCCCAGACTTTCACCTTCCAATAATACGTTTTGACAGCCTCCAAGGCTTTTCCTTGATAGGCTACTTGCAGCGATTTTGACGAACTAATTTTCCCAGAACTCCAGACATTTCCGACGTTATTTTTCAATAAAGTAGCATTATCCGAAACCAGTAATTGATATGCCTGCTGCAATGTCCCCTCTTCTTGACTGCTGATGTTCCAACTTAGATGTGGCTTATTGGTTTCAATGCCAATCGGATTGATGCGGTATTCACAACGAAGGTTGCTTAGCTTGATTTGCTGAGAAAAAGCGAGTTGAGCTATGATTAGAAAAAAGAATATAAGTAGTTTGAGTTTCATTATTTTTAGAAATAAGTAGGAACAAAAGTACAGGAGAAAACTAAATTGAGGTTGTAGTATTTCTCCCGTATCTTATAGCATATTAGCAATAATAGTAACCCTATTTTCTGATTATTGTATATAATTTACCCTTTTGAGATGAAAACGCCAGTTCGTACAAACCTTGCTTGTTAAGTCTTGCTTTTTCTACTGAACCCGACACACCAAAACATTCTTTTGCTAGTACTTTACAAATTCCACCATTTTTGCTTAAAATACTTGCTTGATTGAGTTCATTGTTTTTCCAAGCTAAGGAAATCTCAAAATTCCCACGAGCAACCAAACCATTTATACTGCCATCTTTCCAAGCTGTTGGTAGAGCAGGTAGCAATTGAATATAGCCTAAATGACTCTGCAAAAGCATTTCAGCCAGCCCTGCGGTAGCACCAAAATTACCATCTATCTGAAAAGGAGGATGCGTGTCAAACAAATTATTCAAGGTTGATTTTTTCAACAACTCTTGATACATTTTGTACGCATGGTTACCGTCTAATAACCTCGCCCAAAAATTAATCTTCCAAGCTTTACTCCACCCAGTTCCCCCGTCACCTCTGATTTCTAAGGTTTTACGGCAGGCATTGGCAAAGGTAGTGTCTAATAGCGGAGAAATTTGTCGTCCAGGGTGCAAGGCAAACAAGTGCGAAACATGACGATGTTCGGGTTCTTTATCTTCCCAATCGTCGAACCATTCGACTAAATTCCCTTTTTTACCAATTTTTAAGGGATTGAGTTTCTGCTTTTTTGTTTCTAGTAATTGAGCAAAATCAGCATCAATTTTTAATAATTTAGCCGCTTCAATGACATTGGTATATAAATCCCAAATGATTTCCATGTCCATTGCCGAGGCTACCGTGACCGTTCCCTCATAGCCTTTTGGATGAATGTACACGTTCTCTGGCGAAGTTGACGGAGCTGTCAATAACTTTCCATCCTTTTCGATAAGCCAATCGTTACAAAATTCGGCAGCAGCTTTCATTAAGGGATAAGCTGTTTTTCGGAGGTAAGAAAAATCGCCACTGTATAAATAATTCTCATATAAATGCTGTGATAACCAAGGGCTTCCCAAACTCCAGTTAGCCCATTTGGGGTCGCCTGTTCCTTCTCCAACAGGATTAGTTGCTGCCCAAATATCGCTATTATGGTGTACAACCCAGCCATTCATATTGTAGTAATTGCGAGCTGTAGCAGTTCCATTTTTCGCCATACGTTCAATATGCTTTACAAGCGGTTCCGTCATTTCGTACAAATTACAAACATTTGCCATCCAATAATTCATCTGCAAATTGATATTGGTTGTATAATTACTTCTCCATGAAGGCGATAATTCCTTATTCCAAATCCCTTGTAAATTAGCAGGCATTCCACCTTGACGAGACGATGAAATCAGTAAGTAACGCCCAAATTGAAAGTAAAGCTGTTCCAAAGCAGCATCATTTCCTGTTTTTTGATAATCTCTTAACCGTTCATCGGTCGCTTTATCGGGAATGTTTGCAGCAATCGAGAGGTCAACACGATTAAAATAGTGTTGGTAATCCTTTAAGTGATCTGATAATAATTGTGGGTAGGGTTTCGCTGATGCTTTTTCGAGAAAAGCGATTGCCTTAGCATTTTCGTCAATGCCTTCTTTATCAGGACATTTATCGTAGCCATTAAAGCTTGTCGCTGCACTCAAGAGTAAGACTACTTCATCTGCCTCTTTAAAAGTTAACGTAGTATCATTGGTATGACTTAGTACTCCATTATTAGCCAAAACCTTCGTACGATATTGAAAACGCATCCCATAGCAATCGTCCTTGTCGCTATAGATAACGGGCTTCGGACGGCGACGTTCGTCACTATTAATACGAGCTTTTCCTGATAAAACTAATTGATTATCAGTAGTTAACATTGTCTTATGCTGTAGCGGATGGGAAACGCCAATCGTGAAATTTAACGACTTTGGTCTACTACTCGTTAATCGCATTACCATTACTTGATCTGGAGCGGTAGTGAAAATCTCACGAGTATAAATCACGCCATCGTGTTCAAAGCGAGTAGTTGAAATAGCTTTGGAAATGTCTAAACTACGACGGTAATTCTTTACAAGGGTATCCGTAAACAGATGCTTTATAAAAAGATCTCCTAAAGGCTGATACATTTGAGTATTAGGCCCTTGCATATTTCGTAATAACTTTACCGCTACATTAACACTATCGTTAAAAAGGGCATTACGTACAGGTTGAAGATAGTTTTTGGCTGTAGGATTAGGATTGAGATTTACAGGGCCACCCGACCAAAGACTTTGTTCGTTTAGTTGAATCAGTTCGTTGATTGGTCGTCCAAAGACCATCGCTCCTAAACGGCCATTTCCGAGCGGTAAAGCCTCATTCCAATCTTTAGCAGGTTTATTGTACCATAATACATAGTCTTTTTTTTGAGAAACGACTACTTGCGATAATAGTATTAAACTCCAAAGAGTAACGCTTTTTTTTATGTTTAGCATCATTAGTATTAGTTTAAAAGTATGTGTCATTAATTGTTCTGAGATAAGTAACATATTGCCACAATATACTCTCTCAATGTACCATGACTTGTCCTGATAGTGCTAAAACATTGCTAAACAAGATAGCCTGTTTTTATAGCATTTTTTTACTATAAAAACAGGCTATACCTTACTGATTATCAATACTTATAAACTATATGCTACTGTATAAGAAACACCCTTTTCAACCGTCAATTCATAGTTGCCAGTCGAAACCTCTTTAACAATTCCTTGCTTACACGTTGGTTTAGTTTTGCTTTTGAAGCGTAGCGTTCCCATACCTGCATCTGCACCCGTCACTTTAATTTCTTTGGTCGAAACGGTTAATTTCACATCGCCTTTAGGAGTTGGGACAGCCCCTTCCATCCATTGTAAACCACCTAGCTGGGGTTCAATCAAATAGGTTTCGTAGGCAGGAGAAAGTGGTTTTACGCCTAGATAATACTTACCTAATAAGTAAATCGGACTAGCTCCCCACGCATGACAAAGGCTTTTTCCAAACTCACGTCCATACATCCCGTAGTGTTCTGCCCCTTTTTTAGTAGGATTATACTCTTCCCAGAAAGACGTTGCTCCCAAGTTTAACATTCCCCCCCAATAATCTTTCATTTCTTTCAACACATAAGCTTGTTCGCCCAAAGCACAAAGAGCTTCTAACTCATAAAAACGCATATAAGGAGTCGTGATTTTTTGAATTTTATCGTTTAACAACACGTGCGTTTTAATGTCTTGCTTCTTCGATTCGTCCAAATAATTGAAGAAAATAGCGAACATATTGCTATAACGAGTTACGTTATCCGTCTGCTTTCCGTCCACCTGACTATGTACAAAGGCGTGTTTGTCATTGTTCCAGTAGTTCGTAAAAAACTTCGCTTTTAACTCCGAACCAATGGCTTTATAACGTTCAGCTCCTTTACTATCTTTGGCAATATCAGCACATAAAGCCATGGTTTCTAAACTTCTAGTCAATAACAACTGCTCGAAACTTACTTCCCCTTTTTTGCTTAACCCTTCTGCCCAGTCAATAAAAATCCAGTCGCCAGCTAAGCCTTCCATCATGCCATTTTTATTACGACGGCTCAAACAGTATTCCATTAAGGACTGCATTCTTGGATAAAACTGCTTGATAAACTCTTTATCTCCTGTATATTGATAGTAGTCGTAAATCCCTAAGAACCAATAAAATGTATAATCCATAATGGTATTAATATGGCTTGTCACAGGGTCTTTGCCACGTAATGCCAGTAAAGTACGGCTAACGGTCGGCGAATCGAAGAACAAATAATAATTCATCAAATAACTCTGATACGCATCGCCAGACCATACCCAACGGTCACGTTTGATTCCGTCGATAAAAAACTCACGAGTGTTGAGGTGTAATGTGTATTTGGCTACGTCATAAATCTTATTAATTTGTTCATCCGAACAACGGAAACCACCTCGATCTGCCACAGGTAAAAACTCGTATAACATTGATACAGAGTCAATAGCAACACTGCCATCAAAGCTAACATTTACGTATCTAAATGCTTTGGTTAAACTCGTCGTAGAATCTTTCTTTTGAGCTAAATCAACTTCCAAAATATCCAAGGTTTCACAATGTTCTGGCGACAAGGCTTCTTCTTTCGATTCACCATAATAAATCGTTACATTTCCTTTTCCTTTTAAGCCTTTTAGTTTTACAAAACCAAACGTTTCTTTTCCATAATCCAATAAGATTGACTTATCTTTCTTTTCGGTCTTAACGGCAAACTGTTCTTTGGTTGCAAGAGTAAATTTTGAGGGAGGTGTTTGCGGAGAATTGAAATTCCAAGAACCTGCATTCAACCATGTAGTACCCGACTGGTCAGAAGCTTTTCCTGTTTCGTCAATCCATTCTTTATCTTCAAACGTTACTAACCATGAAGCATCCGAAACGATGGTTTTTCCTTTTACAAAAATAGACGGCACTCGGTCTTGGCAAAAAACCTTCAAGCTAATACGGTGTTTTCCAGCAGGAATAGTAATCTTTTTAGGATAACCAATAAAAGGTTTTCCGTCTAATTTTACGTTATACTGTCCTTCTACAAACAACTCGACTTCCTCCGTAGCAGGTACGTCAAAATCTTTGTGGAAGTCGAT
>JARXAV010000302.1 GCA_029865665.1 Flectobacillus sp.
GCAATTAACATTCCATCAACTTTATAATCTATTCCGAAAAGCGGTTTGCCCGTAACGACCTTTAACCCCTCTGTATTTTTCTTAGACTTACTTACAATCGAAAAATCTTTGGGAGCTTTTAGTTTTACGTCTTTAGGAACAGTCATGGTAGCGGCTTTACTCGCCATTTCGCCATAAGTAGCCGACTTTCCACTTGAATGACTTAACACACCTGCTTTGGTAGTAATTTCAGTGGCAGAAACACCCCACGTTTGAGCGGCGGCTTCGATGAGCATTAACCTTGCAGAAGCCCCTGCATTTCTCAAGGGTTTCCAGTACATTCTCACCGAATTACTTCCTCCTGTAAACTGTGGGCCATATTTCACATTGTCGTGCGTACCCATTTCTACGACCACATTTTTCCAATCGGCATCCAACTCTTCGGCAATCATCATGGGTAATGAAGTCATGACGTTTTGCCCGAATTCTGGATTCGGACATATTATTTTGATGGTATTATCAGGCGTAATTTTGATATAACCCGTCAGTTCGCTGCCTTGTTCGAGCAAATTTAGAGATTCCATCTTTTCGGCTGCTTTCGCATTCGCAAACCAACTGAAACTCAATAGTAATCCACCGCCTGCCATGACGGAAGATTTGAGGAAGGAACGACGAGCAAGCCCCCTATCCCCCAGAGGGGGAACAGAGGATGTACCATTGTTTTCAGAACAATGCTGTTCAATAGATACATTTTTTATATTATTATCTTGATTTTTCATTTTATGTCAAAAATAAATTTTAGGAAAAAATTTAACTAAACCACCTTCTATTCCCCCTCTGGGGGTTAGGGGGCTTTTTAATGACCTACACTTTTTATCGCTTCCTTAATTCGTAAATAGGTACCACAACGACAAATATTTCCGCTCATGGCATTATCAATATCTTCGTCTGAAGGATTCGGATTTTCCTTCAATAATGCCGCTGCACTCATCATTTGTCCAGCCTGACAATAGCCACATTGAGCCACATCGTGTTCAATCCATGCTTTTTGAACAGGGTGTGTACCTGTTTCAGATAAACCTTCAATCGTGGTAATGGCAGATTTACCCACCGACGAAACAGGCAAACTACAAGAACGTACCGCAGTACCATCTAAGTGAACGGTACACGCACCACACATTGCCATTCCGCAACCAAACTTAGTGCCTGGCATATTGAGATGGTCACGCAAAACCCACAACATTGGAGTTGAAGGGTCTACATCGACTTGCTTTATTTTTCCATTTATTTTTAGCGAATATTTTGCCATAGTATTGAATTTGCTTTTTTTAAGACGTAACAAAAATATATGAATAAACCAATTAAAAATAATGTATTTCAAATAACAACTTACAAAATTCAAACAAAAATATTCCGTAAGTTAGAGCGTATCGATAAACGGTTGCTTGTAAAAGCGTTTACCCGTTGCTCTATATAAGGCATTCGCCAATGCTGCATACACAGGCGGATAAGCGGGTTCTCCCATGCCAGAAGGGTCTAACGTATTTTTCACAAAATGAACTTCTATTTGTTTGGGAGCTTCATGGTGGCGAATCATACGGTAATTATGAAAATTATTGGCATCTGGAATACCTTTTGTAAACGTCATTTTACCATACATAGCTGCCCCAATTGCATCGACAATCCCTCCTTCTGCCATATTTTTTGCAGCATCTGGATTAATAACAATCCCACAGTCGATGGCACACCATACGTTCTTAATCACTGGCATACCGTCTTTCATTTCCAAAGCAAGCACATGAGCAGCATAAGAATCGTGGCAGAAATAGGTGGCAAAACCTAGTTTTTTAGTCATTTTTAGGTTATCCCAACCCGCTTTTTCTTTGACTAATTCCAGTACCTTCGTAAAACGTTCGGGGTCATAGTCATTGGTTTTACCCACTGGTTTTTGTTGAGCTTTCTGTAATAATTCTAAGCGAAAAGTAATAGGGTCTTTACCTGCTAGTTCAGCAACTTCATCCAAAAATGATTGCTCGGCAAATGCCATAAAATTAGAATGAGGAGCTCTATAAGATCCTACCGTAATATTCGTTTCTATGGTAAAATCTTCTGCTAAATAGTTGTCAACTGCCCCTGCTGGAAAACGATTAGCAGCCAAGGGAGACTGAGAAATCCCACCTACTTTTACATGAAAGGCAATCAATTTATTGTCGGTATCCAGAGCTGCCCGATAAGTAGCTGAATAATTAGGACGATAGATACCCGATGTCATGTCATCTTCACGGGTATAAAGGAGTTTAACAGGAGCTCTCACCTCTTGTGAAATCAATGCAGCTTCTATTAACCAATGAGCATAAGAGCGGCGACCATAACCTCCTCCCAAGCGGGTCATTTTAATATCAATCTTTTCTAGCGGTATTCCTAAACGAGCAGAAAGGGCTTGTTCTGTAAATTCGGGCTTTTGCAGAGGGCCAACAAGCACTGCCTTTTCATCGGTCACATGGGCGAAAAAATTCATCGGTTCCATACAGTTATGTGCTAAAAATGGCCCATCATAGGTGCGTTCTATTATTTTGCTTGCCCCTTTGAAAGCCTGTTCCACATCACCATCTTGACGACGTACCGTGGCAGTTAGCGTCATTCGTTCCTTCAATTTTACTTGATGGTCTAACGAATCCTCTAAGCCAGCAGGTATTTTTTCTACTATCTTTCGCCCCAACATATTACGATTTTGGGTGTAACTTTCAAGAGGTTGCCAATCGACTTTTAAGGTTTTCTTGGCCTGCATTACCTCCCAAGTACTGTTGCCAACAATAGCTACAACTTCATTGAACGTGGTGGTATCAAAAAATGTTTTTTCATAGTCTTCCTTGAACACTTTAATCGGAAAAACAGCAGTAATCCCTTTCATACGACGAACAATTTCTGCGTTTTGGATTGATTTAAACGTCAAACCAAAAGCAGGCGGATGCACAATCATAGCAATGAGCATTCCCTCTACCTTCGTATCAATCCCAAACAACGGTTTTCCTGTGACAATTTTCGTTAAGTCAACATTGCCTTGGCTTGTACCGATAATTTTGAAGGTTTCCACTTTTTTTAAGCTAACATTCTTCGGAACAGGAATTTGAGTTGCTGCTGTTGCCATTTCACCATAATTAGCAGATTTGCCCGAACGTTTATGGTACAAAACACCTAAATCCGTAGTGATTTCATCAACAGACACAGCCCATTGTTGAGCCGCCGCTTCTTTAAGCATTTGACGAGCCGTTGCTCCTGCCAATCGAAGCGGTTGCCATCCTTGATGAATCGCCTGACTACCTCCAATGAATTGACGAGTAAAATGCTTGGTATCTAAATCAGCTTGCTCAATAACGATTTTAGTAAAATCCACATCCAATTCTTCTGCCACAATCATTGGCATCGATGTTTTTACACCTTGCCCTCCTTCGGGGTTGGGTGACATAATTTTAATCACGTTATCGGCAGTAATTTTCACAAAACCATTCAGTTCCTGAAACACCAAGGGCAAATTACTCTCTCCTCCGATACCCTTTGTGACTTTGTCAACAGACTTAGCACTTGATAAAAAGCTAATACCCAACATCAACCCTCCTCCAGAGAGCGTCGATGCTTTTAGAAAAGAGCGACGGCTTTGCATTTTCATAACTAGTTTTTAATGGAGAAAGCGTTTACATATTTTCGACACAGGTCGTTTTGCCCCCATAAAAGTTAAGCAACTACTAAATGTACCAATTCTTTACACCACAATCAATTTTCTATTTTTTAATCTGATGCGTATCTCTCACACTACTAAAAGTAAGAGCTAGCATTTTCCAATGCTTCCCTTGTTTTTGGTACACCTCTGTAACGGTAAATTCTACTTTAGCATCACTTCCTCTTACAATAGATTCGAGCGTTATTCTATTCCAAACGATAGCTGTTTTGCCCGAAAGCTCTATCGCAGAATCATGGATTGTTGCCTTTTTGTACCAAATACTTCCTGTCTTGATGATTTCTAATTCCTCATCTTTCTTCCATGTACCGCTCATGTGCACAAATTTGGCTTTATCATCAAAGAGTTCTGCCAGCTTATCCACGTCTTTATCCGCCATCCATTGCCATTTGTCCTTGGATAGTTGTAAGACGGTCTTTTCGTCTTTAGAAGATTGTCCAAAAGAAATTTGTCCTATGACTAAAAGAATGGTTACGATTGAGATTATTTTTTTCATTGTATTGGGAAATTGAAGTTCGTAAATATTAATGTAAGTTTCCTGATTCTACAGACTTTTCAATGATGTCAAGTCGAGCTTTCTTAGGATCTGGTTTTCCTTGTGCTTTTCCATCTGACTGAAATTCTATCAACTGGTTAGTTTTTGCATCATAGACAGGCCATTCAGCAAGTCCTTTTCCATTTGGATTACCCGTTTTTGCAAAATTTGCCCAATAGCTATTCATCATTTTAGCAACAGCTTCATCTTCGGGCATTATTTTGGGATTTCCCCAACGGGCATTCAAATTATTAAACACAAACGCAATTTCTGAGGCATGTGGAGCACCATATCTAGCACGAGCCTTCATCGCTTCTGACACATACGAAAACAGGTAAATATAGGCTTTCTCCCCCTGTTTACTGACAGCTTTTGCCGTGAAGCGAGCGGGTTCTGCCCAAACTTTATCTGTATTTACCATCGTAAGTAACTCTGCTAATGTTCGAGTAGTGTCAGGAGCATACACCATTTGGGCGGCATCTTTCATACTTCCAAACAAAGAAAAAAGTTCTTCCTTTGTTTTGGCATTAACAAAACCTGCGGGTACTTCTGCACTATTTGAACCAATCATAACAGGAACTCGGTTTTGTCGACCTGCTTTATAAGCACTTTCTGCGGTTTCTACCACAAGCTTTCCGTCCAAAATTGGCCCAGAATAAATAGGGCTGCCATCTTGTTCATTAACCTCTTTGCCTCCGTCAATAATATCCGCAGCAGACAAGGCTCTTAATTTTCCTAACGCATTGGCATCTGTTCCTTCTATGCCATATTTTTTAGCGAAGTTCATTCCAATTGTTTCAGCAGCAATGGGATAGTATTTATCCGTATGATCTTGATTAATGGGTCTGCCCGTCAACACACCATCACGTCCACCTCCCGATTCAATAATCGCCTTATGAAAAAGCCCTTTGGCACTTGGAATTGTTAGAAGTGATTGTACTGAAACTCCACCCGCTGACTCCCCAAAGATGGTAACATTGTTTGGATCACCACCAAAGGCTGCGATATTCTTTTGTATCCACTCAAGAGCCGCAATTTGATCCATATAGGCGTAATTCCCCTTTGGTTCATTTGGATATTCTGCTCTTAATGCTGGATGTGCAAAGAAGCCCATCCGACCAAGTCGGTAGTTGAAGGTGATTAAAATAACCCATTGTTTAGCAAAACTGTTTCCCACATTTTCAGGGCTAGAACCACTTCCAAACACAAATGCTCCTCCATGAATCCAAACCATTACAGGCAGTTTATCCCCTTTTGTTGCAACAGTTGGTTTCCAAATATTCAGGAACAGGCAATCCTCAGATGCGTTATCCGATATTTTGGGAGGATTAGGTCCCCAAGCTCCTTGCCCACAATCTTTGCAAGGCTTCGTTGCATCTAATTCTCCCTTCCAGCTCTTAACAGGCTGGGGCGGTCGCCAACGAAACTCCCCTATTGGCGGAGCCGCATAAGGGATGGATTTAAAAATGGTAACTTCTTCTTCAGTTACCCCTCGCACTACCCCCGTACCAGTAAGCACTTTAGTTGCGTCAACTGCCTTGTGCTGTGCTTGTGTAGCAAGTGTAATTAACAAAGCAAAACCTGTTATAATCTTTTTCATAATTAATATTTTTGAAGTACAAATTTCCGTTATCTTTCTTGTTTAAATCGTATAAAAAATACTGCTTTTTCTACCATTTTCACTGATTCAAATTTCTGTAATGACATAGTTATAAGAGAATTACTACTTTTGTCTCAAACTCAGCACAACATGGAACGATTACATCCAATAAACAATATCAGCACATACAATACCGAAAACAACCACAAGACCTATCACCCTTTGGTGAGTGTCATCGACTTTTCGAAGGCTAATCTGAGAGAGTGGGGAGAGGCTGATACGATTAAATTTCAGTATGGACTTTACTGTATTTTTTTGAAAGATGTCAAATGTGGAGACATTCGCTACGGCCGTGATTACTATGATTATCAGGCTGGAACATTGGTTTTCTTTGCTCCTGGGCAAGTAGCAGAAGTAGAAAACCTACACATTCCTTATCAACCAATGGGATACGGTTTGGTTTTTCATCCCGACTTAATTCATGGGACTATTCTTGCTAAAACGATAGCTGACTACAATTTTTTTAGCTATAAAACCAACGAAGCCCTACACATTTCGGACGATGAGAGACAGATGGTCTTAGACCTTTTTTCTAAAATTGAAGTAGAACTGAAACAACCCGTGGATAAGCATAGTAAGAAATTAATTGCCTCTACCATCGAGTTATTTCTTAATTATTGTGAACGTTTCTATGACCGTCAGTTCATCACAAGAGATTATGTGAACAAAGAAGTTTTAGGCAAATTTGAAGAACTATTGAATTGCTATTTTGTGTCCGAAAACCCTCGCACGATTGGTTTACCTTCGGTAGCCTATTTTGCAGAACAATTGCACCTATCGGCAAATTATTTTGGTGATTTAATCAAGAAGGAAACAGGACAATCGGCAAAAGAATATATTCAAGAGAAAATCATTGATCTTGCTAAAGATAAGGTTTTTGAAAAAGACAAGACTGTCAATGAAATTGCCTACGAATTGGGCTTTAAATATCCACAGCATTTTACGAGGTTGTTTAAACAGCGAGTAGGCTATACACCCAATGAATATAAAAATTTGAACTAATGAGTTGATTATTCAAAACAATCCTAAAGAGCTCATTACCTAAATTCAACATCAATCGTCCCAACTTATTACTTCCGTTATGCAAACTGTAACATTAAACAATGGCATTGAAATGCCTATTTTAGGCTTCGGTGTTTTTCAAATTCCAGATGCCAATGAATGCGAAAAAGCAGTCATTGAAGCCATCGAAACGGGTTATAGGCTCATTGACACTGCCGCATCGTACATGAATGAAGAGGCTGTTGGCAAGGCAATCAAAAAAGCTGGAATAGCCAGAGAAGAACTTTTTATTACAACCAAGCTTTGGGTACAAGACACAGGGTACGAAAACACCAAGAAAGCCTTCCATAAATCGTTGGATAGATTGCAATTAGACTATCTTGATTTGTATTTGATTCACCAGCCTTATGGCGACGTTTTTGGCTCTTGGCGAGCAATGGAAGAACTTTACAAAGAAGGCAAAGTGAGAGCTATTGGCGTTTCTAATTTTCAGCCTGACCGAATCACCGATTTACTAGTACTTGGGGCAAGTATTAGCCCTGCGGTCAATCAAGTTGAAACACATCCTTTTTGCCAACAAATTGATAATCAATCATTTTTACAAGAAAATAAAATTCAGATTGAATCTTGGGGGCCTTTTGCAGAAGGGAAAAATGATATTTTCAAGAATGAATTACTAGTCTCTTTAGCCTCCAAATATGAAAAAAGCGTGGCACAAATTATTTTGAGATGGCTTACGCAACGAGGAGTTATAGTAATCCCGAAGTCTGTTCGTAAAGAACGCATGATTGAAAACTTCAACAGCTTAGATTTTGAACTGGAAGCAATTGACATGGAACAAATCAAACGTCTTGACACCAACGCAAGCCTTTTCTTTGACCACCGTAACCCTGAGATTATTAAGTGGATTGGCAGTAGAAAATTGGATATTTAGTATTACTGGCATCATGTTTAAGGGTATATTCTTGTTTACAAGTAGAAATTTGTATTATTACTTACTTGAAAAACGTAAAGGGAACTATTATCCTCTATCTCTACTTGTTCATTTGTACAAATCCAAGCAATCAAAAAGTTAATGCCATGAAAAAAATTACTTTCGTCCTCTCATTTATTGCAGCATTGGTCAGCTTCCAATCTACAAACGCTCAGACTTCTACCGAAGAGATAGTAAAAGAATGGGAAAGAGCTAAAACATACACCAAAGAATATTTGGATGCGATGCCAGAATCGGGTTATGCCTTAAAACCAACTCCCGAAATGCGTTCGTTTGCTCAACAAATGTTACACCTAACAGATGGAAATTATGGTTTTGCGGCAGCAGTAACGGGCGAAAAAAGCCCTATTGGACAAGGTGAATCAGAGAAAACGACAGACATTTCAAAAGCAAACGTGACGAAGCTAGTAATGGACGGTTACGATTTTGTAATTAATGGTATCAAAAAAATGACTCCTGCTCAATTGAACGAAACGGTGAAGCTTTTTGGTCGTTTTGAGATGACAAAAGGAGTTGCTCTCAACAAATGTTTTGAACACCAAACTCACCACAGAGGACAAACAACCGTCTATATTCGTTTGGCAGGTGCAAAACCACCACAAGAGAAATTGTTTTAATCTTGGTAATGAGTTCAGAGAACCACAGAGGTTCGTCATGTATAATCTTTGTGAAACTCAGTGGTTCTTTGTGCAACCCCATGAAATAATCTCCCCCATCGTTTAGTATATAACAGAAAACTACTTACTTTTCTCCAACACCGCTCTACCAATTCTAAAGATAAGTAACCCAAGCAATGCACAGCCAGCCATTACGCCTGTCGTCGGTACACTTGTGCCGTTACTCAAAGCACCCACTAAGGCGGCGGCCATAGCACCTATTCCCATTTGAAAAGCCCCCATTAAGGCAGAAGCACTTCCTGCTTCTTT
>JARXAV010000005.1 GCA_029865665.1 Flectobacillus sp.
TGGTTTGGAACACAATTGAAGACATACCACCACCAAAATAATTGTTGTATAATTCTATGATTGGCGTGTTAGCGGGGTCAAATTTATCGGTTGCTCGTACCCAATCAATTTCCGCTTGTACCATGTCATAGTTCACAAATAGTACCTGTGTTTTGCTAGGTGAAACACGGTCGAAGTTGACTAATACAGGCAAATCGTTCTTGAATTGACTTGGAAGACGATGGATTTTTTGCAAACTAGCACTTAAATCTACCATTGATTTTGGGCCATAATAGACAATTGTGTGCTTATACAAGAATAATTCCTTCAAGAAATTAATCAAGTCCTCTGCCTTTAAAGCTTTTAACTCATCATTGGTTAAGTTGAGTGCATTTTTAGGATTCTTATCGCCAAACTGAGCATAAGCGGAAAGATTCTGTAAAATGGCGGCCTTGTTCGCTTTTGCGTCGTTACGTTGCTTGATTAAACGTCCTTTTAGTAGTTCTAATGCTTCTGGATTTGCTTTCGAACGAGTTACCAAATCTTCAAAAAGTGAGATGGTTCTGTCAAAATTCTCATTCAAACCAGATACCGTTAAGGTGATATGATGGTCAGTTGACCCCACATTGAAATTACTCGCAAGTTTATAAAACTCTTTGTTGATTTGTTCCGAACTCATCGTTTCTGTACCCAAATAGCTGAGGTATTGCAAGGCAATTGGCAATACCTTACTATTCCAGTTACCCATATCGAAACGGTAATTTAGGCGGAATAAATCATTTTCATCGTTTTTAACATACAAAACTTCAGCGTTGCCAACCTTTCCTTTTTGCAAATCTTTATTGAAATCTAGCCATTTAGGTTGAATATTATCCATCGGCATCGTATTGATTTGTGTCAAGAATGCCGATTGTTTGTCACGGTTAGTTTCTACTTGGGTAATGGCTGGTTTTTCAACTTTCAGGATGTTTTTATCTTCTCCTTTACGTTTATAGACAAGCACGTAGCCATTCCCGCAGTATTTGTTTGCAAAGTCAATTACCTCTTGTTTGCTTACTTTTGCTAAATCGCTTGTTAATGAAGTGGTGGCTGTCCAGTCGTTACTCTTAGAAACAATAAAATCTTCCAATAAACCGTAGGCTCTTGTTGAGTTTTTTTCAAGTCCTTGAATGGCTCTTAATTTATAATTTGCGGCAATCGCTTGGATTATCGACTCATCGAACTGTCCTTTTTTGAGTAGCTCAAGTTGCTCCAGCAATAAATCTTTCACCTGTTCTAAGGTCTGTCCATTTTTAGGGCTACCCGTCATTTGCCAAACCGAATAATCTTTATTCCACTGCGGGTTAGAGCTTGCTCTTAATACTTTTTGAGCTTGCGAAAGATTAATATCAATTAAACCCGCTTTGGAGTTCGACATCAGTTCGTCAACGATTGTACCAATAACACGCTCTTTGGTACTTAACGCACCAGGCCAACGCCAAGCAATGCTAAGGTTATCAGGATTTGGGCCAAATACTTCACGAATAATTGGGGCAGTGATAGGTGCTTCGGGAGTAGGGTTATACGCCTTCACAGGCTTTGGTTTCATATAGGCAAAAGCAACATCAATCTTTTTGATTAACTCATCTGAATTGAAGTCTCCCGCCATGATAATTGCCATGTTATTCGGTACATAGTAGTCGTGATAATACTTCCGAATTTCGAGTAATGAAGGGTTTTTCAAATGCTCAATCGTACCAAGTGTTGTTTGTTGTCCGTAGTTATGGGTCGGGAACAAAGCGGCATTACGCACCTCATATACTTTACGTGGGTCGTTATCCAACGCACGGTTTTTCTCTTCATACACCGCTTCTAATTCCGTGTGAAAAATACGTAGAATTGGATTTCTAAAACGCTCTGCTTGTAGGGCAAGAAAGCGATTAATTGCATTGCTCGGAATGTCTTCGGTATAAACGGTTTGCTCTGTACTCGTGAACGCATTTGTACCTTGACCGCCCATTGAAGCCATCATTTTGTCGTATTCATTCGCTATAGAATAGTTGGCGGCTTCTCCTGAGGTTTTGTCTATTTCAGCATAAATAGCTTTTCTCTCAGCCGTATCCGTTGTTTTGTTGTAACGTTCGTACAGGGCATCAATTTTATCTAACAAAGGTTTCTCTTTTTCCCAGTTTAACGAGCCAAATTTATCCGTTCCTTTAAACAACATGTGTTCTAGGTAGTGAGCCAAACCCGTATGGTCACGAGGGTCGGTGTTCGAACCTGCTCTTGTTGGGATAAGTACCTGAATACGTGGTTCTTTGTGGTTTTCTGTCAAAATAACAGTTAAGCCGTTTTTAAGTTGATAAAAGCGGGCTTTCATGGGGTCGTTGGTTACGTAACGATACGAATAACCAGCGGCAGATGCCGTTTTCCAAGTGGGTTTTGATTGCCCTAGTATCGTTAGTGAACTAACAACAGCTAAAAAACAGACAAACGATTTGATGAGTTTGAACATAAAATAGGGATTGATTTTGATGAAATGTGTGAAAATTAAACGGGTATTAAGAATGAATGCAAAATTTCGAATTTTAAATGTTGGATTTAATGGTCTAGTTATCAGTTGTTTATAAAAAATATCAACTAATTTTGCACGATTACGTAAGTAAATGATATTATTTATATTAAGATGCGAGTTTAATGAGTTTTTAGAGCCTTTCGATAATAGATGTTTTGTTGGTTAATCGGCTAATAGATACTTAATGATAGTTTAAATGGCTTAACTATTGGTAAGTACTCGTTGATAAATAGTATATGATATTAGTTGTCCTAATATATGGCATAAGCTATCAGAGAATAATGGTTTATTTAAATCTTTGAACATTAAACTTTAAACTGACGACTACTTGGTATTAGAGATTAAAATGATAGGGCAACAGAATTATCAACGCTGTTGCCCTATTAATGAATTTATGAAAATGATAAGTACCCAGACATATTTAACCACATAGGAAGATAGAAAACATAGTTTTGTG
Source organism: Flectobacillus sp. (assembly GCA_029865665.1). Next base: position 2,991 of record JARXAV010000005.1, read on the forward strand.
AAAAATTACTTATGTTGACTCTGTTTGTATGTAATTCTTAAAATAAATGTGTCTTAATACTTATCCAAGGTTTTATTTCAGTACTTTAACTTGTTTCCAGTGAAAACCTTTCTCTGTTTGTTCCTCTGATTGCCATCCTTGAAAAACTAAGTAACTGTTTCCCTTTTGAATGATGTAGAAATAATCGCCAGCACCCGCCCACCAAGCACCGCAAGCGGCAATTGCTTTTGCAGGAATTCCCTTACTTGGATATTCAGCTTTTACAATAGTTTCAGCATTACCTGTAATTTTAGCAAGTTTGGCTGTTGTTTTACCAAATACGACGCTAACGGTGGCAGAGGGTGTTCCTTCCGCATTTTCAGGGTAATTTTTAACGATAAATTTAGGCAAAACAGCCACTTTTGAAGCAGGAGTTTGCGAAAAACCTAAGTGAGCTAAGCAAATGAGGCAAGTAATGAAGAGCGTTTTCATGTATATGGAGGGTAAGTTTTAGTGTTACAAGTTTTAAATGAGGCACTTATTCTATTTTGCACCTTTCTTTAAGATGGCTTCATCTACTTTTGGATTCAGCACAATTGATTGAGTTTCAACCGTCATCGTTCCGCCACCCATTGGACTTGGCGTTTCCATATTATGTGGGAATACTAAACCATCAATCGTTTTGAAATCAGAATAAGTCACCGCAATTTCAATATTTTGTCCTTGAATATTTCTCACACCTGTCGATTTTAAGACATAATGAGAATCCTTGCCTACATATACAAAATAGCTTTCACCCTTTTTATCAGCGATGCGAATTTTGTAAACATCAGCACCATCTAACTTTTCTGTACCCATCAACTTAATGGTATCGCCCTGTATTTTTGCGTGTAATAAACTTCCACCCAATTGGGTTTGTGCTTGTGTTTGCTTCACTAAAGCATTGGGCATATCCTCAGGTTCGCCTGTGCCACCCATCATAGAAGGTCTTATCATCCAACCTTCATTTCCATCAATGGCAGTAACCATTTTTTGTCCCATCACAGATACTTCACTGCGGAGTCCTTTTTTGTTAAAAATAACAATTTTATTTTCAATCTCCATCCCCTGAATCGTGAAGGTTGTATTCATTTCAACAGTCTTCAAGGCATTCCATTTATCTAGTCCTCCCATAGCTGCGATATGCTCGTCAACGATTTGGTCAACTGATTGAGCAATGCTCATGCCTGAAAATGCGACCATGACGAAAGCCACTGCCCAAAATTTTCTTAATTTCATTGTGATAATATTTTTTTGATGAGGGAAAAAAAACCGTTGTGATGCAATCACAACGGAAATTAAGTAGTATTATTTTTAAATTCAACAATTTTCCATGAATGGTTAAAGAAAGGGTATTGGTGGCAACGAATCGCTTTTAGCATTACTAATTATCTTTCGAAATACCTGAATAAACCTTCGGATTTGTGGTAAATCGAGACAAGTCAAAGCGTTCATCGTTGAAATTAGTCATACATTCTTTGATGATTTCTCGAAGATGAATTTCGTGAAGACTCGTCACGTCAAATAATTTTGTATAGTTGTGGTAAGCCTGTGTCTGGAAAATTTTAATCATTTTTTGTTCTTCTCCTTCATAAGACTGTATAAAAAACTCCATATTGATTTTTACCCTTCCTTGCTCTTTGACAAAGTTGCGATTTTCTTCAATTTGTAAATCTTTAATTCGGATAATGATGGGGGTAAACTCTGGCACAGGTGCTGCACTCATGCGAAGGTAGTCTGCCACCACATGTTGAATGCTGTCATTAAATTGTAATGCTTGAGCATCGCCTCTTAACCCTGTTCGTGACGTAAATCCTTTGGGTTGAACATTGCAAATGATGCGTTCAATGTAAAATTTTCGATTAGGCAAAAAGAAGTATTCATCCTTGAGTTCGAGTACTTTAGGTATTGCAATGTTGTTGACCGCTGAGACTTTTTTTGTTGAATCTTGAGCCAGACAGCTTATCGAAATAAGTAATAGTAAAGAGAGCGTGTGGAGTAACGATTTTATCATAAAAAATTAAGACGGCCTGATGGCCAAATTAGTGAGTGAACCGTAACAATTAGGCTTATGTTTACGGTTCAGAATGAACTACTTAGGATGTATAATAGCAAAAATCAAGCCACATTAGGCTTGTTTTTATCACTTGGAAAAGAACGAATTGCGATAAATAAAGAAATAAATGTTAAGATTGAACCCATAAAGAAGGCCGCTCCAGGAAAATGGATAGGAGCAGTTTCTGAAGTGAAG
>JARXAV010000052.1 GCA_029865665.1 Flectobacillus sp.
ATCTCACAACGTAACCGTGTAGAAAGTATCTCTGAAACCTTCGATTGGAACAACCTTCGTACCTATTATGATACCGCTCATGATTTGGCTTTAAAGAGAAGAAAGTAATCCAAAAGCAAGCTAAAAAGCACAAAGTAGAAACAATCCGTGACTACTTTGTGCTTTTCTATTTTATAGGCTATTGACTCATTCAATTAATTAGCTTATGTTTGAGAAAGGATACCAACTATTTTTGTAAATTATCAATTTTATTGATGTTTGAAATAAGCAGTTGCATTATTCGCTATTTAACATTCAAAATTTTAAAGCCCACTATCCGTATATATGGATCTATTGAATGAAACGCTCGTTTGGGTCATGAAAAAGCGTATGCCTCGTATTCAGTCGTTTATGGACAGGCCTATGGATACGCAAGCACTCGTTTTTCACAATCTGATAGAATCGGCAAAGAATACCGAATGGGGCAGAAAATACGATTATCAATCCATTGCTAGTATTCGTGATTTTCAAGAACGAGTACCAATTTCTTCCTACGAAAACCTGTTTCCTTACATAGAACGCATGATGCGTGGGGAACAAAATATCCTTTGGCATTCGTCTATTCAATTTTTTGCAAAGTCTTCTGGAACAACCAATGCCCGAAGTAAGTTTATACCTGTATCGAAGGAATCCTTAGAGAATTGTCACTTTATGGGAGGGAAAGATATGATGACCTTGTTGGTAGCCAATAGACCAGATACGAATGTGTTTAGTGGAAAGGGATTATCTATTGGAGGAAGCCTATCGTCGAATCAGTTAAATTCACGTAGCCTATTGGGGGATGTTTCAGCAGTGGTGATGAAAAACTTACCTATTTGGGCTCAGTTGATTCGTACGCCTTCTTTGGAGGTAGCTTTGATGGATGTTTGGGAAGAAAAAATTCTCAAAATGGCGGAGGTTACTTCACAAGAAAACGTAACGAGTATTTTGGGTGTACCAACTTGGTGTTTGGTACTAATCGAAAAGGTATTAGAAGTAACAGGCAAGTCGAACATTTTGGAAGTATGGCCTAACTTTGAATATTTTATTCATGGAGCAGTGGCTTTTCAACCTTATCGAGAACTCTTTCAACAAAAAATATTTCCTTCTGCTGGGGTTGGTTATCTCGAAATTTATAATGCGTCGGAAGGCTTTTTTGGTATTCAAGACGACCATACTCGTTTAGACGAAATGCTTTTGATGCTTGATTATGGCATTTTTTATGAATTTATTCCTGTGGAAGATTTTGATGAAGAATATCCACGGGTATTGACGCTAGACGAAGTAGAATTGGGTAAAAATTACGCTATTTTAATCTCGACGAATGCTGGTTTGTGGCGTTATAAAATAGGAGATACCGTTAAATTTACTTCTAAAACGCCTTATCGAATTAAAATATCAGGACGAACAAAGCATTTTATCAATGCCTTCGGGGAAGAACTAATCATTGAAAATGCAGAAAAAGCGATTACTCGTGCCTGTGAGGCAACCCATGCAATCATTTGCGATTATACGGCTGGCCCTGTATATATGAATGATGGAAAAAGTGGTTGCCACGAATGGGTTATTGAGTTTTCACAAATGCCAGATAATCAAGAGCTATTTGACCGTCTATTAGATGAAACGCTCAGAGAAGTTAATTCTGATTACGATGCAAAACGATATAAAGATATGGTTTTGACTAAACCTACCGTCCGAGTAATTCCTAGAGATACGTTTTATAATTGGATGCGAGGAAGAGGGAAATTAGGCGGGCAACATAAAGTACCAAGATTAAGTAATTCCCGTGAATTTTTAGACGATGTATTAAGTTTTGTAAAGGTAGGGGTTTGCTAAAGGGCCTACGGGTTTTAACCCGTAGAAGTTAGCTACACGGAAGGTGTGTAAAAAGTGTAGAGTTTAGCGTTTAAAGCATTTTACACCGAATAATATTTTTTAATCCGAGTGACAGTCACTCATAACCTTTTGACTTTAGATACACCTTCACCCCAAATATATGCTACCAGCTAAGAAACCGTAGTCCCATTTTTCAATGTTAGCTTATGGACAAACTAGATAGAATTATTGAAGCCCGAATGAAATTGAAGGCTCGATTTGAAGAACAAATAAAAAACACCCCTTCGATGGCGGATGATAGACCCTTAGGACACGGGAAAATCAATCGACATGGAATGCCAGAAGTGCCTGTTGGACAAACGCTCACGACTAAATGGCCTGTCTTGGATTTGGGTTATCATCCTCAAATTCCGATGGATATGTGGCGTTTGACCATTGATGGAGAAGTAGAAAATCCCATTGTTTTGAAATGGGATGATGTAATGGCTCTTCCCCAAACAGAAGACACATCGGATTTCCATTGTGTGACAACTTGGTCAAAACTAAACATGAATTGGCAAGGGGTGAGTTTATTAGACATAGCCGCCTTGGTACAACCAAAAGCAACGGCAACCCACATTATGTGTTATGGGTATGATACCTATACAACCAATGTGGCGATAGAGGAGGCTCTTAAACCAGATGTATTATTAGCTCACACCGTTGAAGGAGAACCACTTGCCTTAGAACATGGAGGACCTTTGCGTATGATTACCCCGCAATTATATGCGTGGAAAGGTTCAAAATGGATTAAACGGATTGAGTTTATGTCTGCCAATAAATTAGGATTTTGGGAGGAAAGAGGCTACTCTAACACAGCATATCCTTGGAGAAATGACCGTTATTCAGACTAGTCATATAAGTTAATCCACTGATTCAATAGGTTCATTGGGTTAAATAACTCCAGTGTATTGTCAAAAACTGCATCAATATCATCCCGTTGGTTATAGCGTTCCACGAAGTGACTAATTTCTTGTGCCGTATGAGAGATAGTACTTTCAAAAGGAATAGCCAAGCCAATGGGATTTTCTTCAAAAAAACCATCTACTCCTTGTCCTTTCGTATAAATGATTGGTAAACCCTGTGTTAGTGCTTCTATGTAAACTTTACCAAAGGTTTCAAATTCAGAAAGCATGATAAAAACATCCGCTTGGCGATAAGCCTCTCGTAATGCTTCTTCATTCTCTATCCAATCTAGTTGCTGAATGAAAGCGTATTTTGATACAAGATGTTTGATTCTTGCTACATTACCTGTATTTCCACCAACTAAGGTCAATTTCCAATCAATTCCTCGTTGTTGCTGATATGTAATCAAAGCAATCAGTTTTTCAACATTCTTATTTTTGCTAAAGTCTCCTACATAAAGGAAATGAAGCTGATTCAGCTTTAGGCTTTTTTTAGGAGATTGTCGATGTGCAAACCAAGTAGGGCTAATCCCGATGGGAATCACCACCGATTTGGAGGCTATTTGTGTTTGCAGTGGAGCATTTTTTGAAAAATACTTGATAAAATATTCCCGATAAGCAGGATTATGAAAGACGATATAGCTTGCTTTTTCAGCAACTTGAAGTCCATGCTTGCGTAGGTGAATGGCATACCGAAAATAATAATTAATGTCGGTATTCGTAACGGTAGTAATATAGCTTATTTGATAATCTTTGTAGAGTTGCAATGCAACGCCTCCGTCACTAAAAAGACTGTGAGAATGAACGATTCTCACAGTCTGTATTACATCTTGTTTCAGAAGGTATTTGTAAAGGGTATTGATTTTTAAGCGATACAAATAGCGATGATACGGCTTAATTAAGAGTGCATACGAGCATGGAATTGTTGCTGGCAATAGGGCATGATAATAATTTAACTGCTCTTTTTTTCGAACAGGAATATAAATCTGTTGTCTTATTCCAGCTTGATGCAATGCGTTGAAAAGCTCTGCAAATAAACTCTTAATAGCACCCCCACAACAATGTAGCACTGATTTTTCTGTCATTTAACCAAGTAACTGAGATAGTTTTATATTTTTGATAATTACATAAAACGTACTTAGAAACAAACCGAATATCAGGAATCCAACTACTAAAATCGCTCGTTTAGGTTCTGATTTCTTCAACGGAATTTGAGCAGGTTCAAGTACCTTAAAGATTGGAGTATCTCTACGAATCTTGATTTTAGCTTCTTCTAATTGCTTTGTTAGTTCAGAATAGAGGTTGTATGATAAGTCCACCTCATATTGGAGTTTTTTACCTTCATCACGAGCTACATTTAAGAATAAATTTCTATTTCTATCTTGGTAGCTAGAGTAGTTATAAAGAGCAGCGTCATAACGGCGTTTAACTTCCGAAACTCTGCTTTCAAGAAAGGCAATGTCTTTTTTTGTTTTCTCTGTACGGTAGGTAACTACATATTTTGTTAGGTAGTCTTGTGTAAATCGTGCAATCACAGCAGCAACAACGGGATCAGGCATTTTTGCACTCATCGTGATAACTCCTGTTTTTTTATCAAGACTAGCAGAAACTCTTTTCTGAATGTTTTTCAAAATAAGTTCTTGCTTTTTGTTCAGGAAAAGCGTGTTTGCAGGTACATCAGAAGCTTTTAATTTCAAGGCTGTTTTATCTTCTTTCTCTTCTGAACTTCCAAAAGTACGAGCCATCCATCCACTTTTACTGACCTCGTTCAAATAGTCTGACAAAACCATCGTTTTCTTCGTTTTTGAAACATAGACAGGAAGTTTCATTACCTCTAAAATGAAGGGTGTACTCTGAATGATGTTGGGGTATAAATCTGGTCTAACTGCTTCTGATGAGGAAAGCGAACCTAAATCTACTCCCGCAAGACCTGCTAAAGATTTAAACTTACTCATTCCTCCCACATCTTTTGATTCAAGTTCTGGTAATAGCTTAACGTCCGAATTGTATTCATTCGGAATGCTCATGGCATATAAGACACCTATTGCTGTAAAAATCAATGAGCAAATAAGTATAATCCATTTTCCCTTGCCTATTTGCTGAATAATATCGCTAATATTAAGGGTTATCGGAGCTGCTTTTTGTTGTGCGACGTTCGTTGTTTCCAATTTATTAGCGTTTATTTTAGAGAATTGATAATGGTGATAAGGATGTATGTTAGCGAACTTAGTCCCCCTAAAATACCTATTCGTTCCGCAGAAGTAAGTTGATTTTTCTTTTCTTCTTTTTCTGGGACAATAATTTCAGATCCAGCTTCTACTTGAGGGTGTTTTCGAATAAACCAAGTGGTTTTTGTGCGGTCAGATATACCATTCGCATATTTTACATAAATATGTTTTTTATCTGCATTTACTTTAAAACCACCCGCTACCGAAATATAATCTTTTACTCTAAACCCTTCTTGGTAGGTTACAGATACCGGATTTTGTAAACTTCCTGTAAGCTTAATCGTTTCTGCTTGTCTTGGGATAAACAACGCATCACCATTTAGAAGTAGAATATTGCTTGCATGGTTTGGATCTTTTAGAATAGACTTCATGTTAATGGCCACAATAGATGAATCTCTTCTGAAAATAGCATTTTGAGGTGCTGCACTTAGTTTGAAGCCTCCAGAAAGCTGAATCAAATCCGAAATGCGTTGCGATTTGTCTTTAATTGTGTAAGAACCAGGGAAATTAACTTCACCATCAATTGATACTCTTTTTTGGTCTTCGAATCTTGGAGATTTTCGGACTATTAAAATGTCAAAAGGCTCTAGAACCATATTTTGCTCGGGAGAATTTTGAATTAAGTTTTTATCAATCGTGAACGTGAAAATTTTAACATTCTGGTTATGAGGTATATTTAGCGTATCATCTTTTATTCGACGAGATAGTTCTAAACGACTGATACTAGCCCCTTCTTTGAATCCTTTCGCCATTAAAATAAGGTCATTAACGGTCATTCCTTCTATGAAATCAAAATTACCATCCTTATTAACCTCTCCTTGTACGGATACAAATCGTTTCTCACGAAGTTCCATAATCGAGCTAATACTTATAACATCTTCCCGCTTTAGTGGGATGTCTTGAATCTCTCCTTTTAATAATTGAAGTGCATTAAACGTAATAAGTTCGGGTTCATTCGTTTCTGTTAAACGAGTTAAAATCACTCGGTTCAAGAAGGCATCCTCTTTAGCTCCTTCTGCTTTCTTTATCAACTCTTTGACCGTTGTAACCCCTGGTTCAATGGCATACTCACCTGGTCTGAAAACCGCACCTTTAATAGTAACACGATTCTCATAACGATTTAAAATTGTTCCAACATTAAACTTGTCACCACGTTTCGGAATAAAGCTTGCAACCTCTTCTTGAGTAATGTTTAACAATTTCAACTCTTTAGCAGTGTGTCTTTTGAGTCCGATAGTAAATGTGTAGGCATTATCCGTAAAACCTCCTGCAAAACGTAGCACATCATGTAGGGTTTCTTCTTTTTCAACCTCAAAGATATAAGGACGTTTTACTTCACCTGCGATTTCAACTCTTGTTGTATAGTCAGCAATACGAATAATATCTTGGTCATGTAAACGGATATTATCTCTCTGATCTGCCTTTAGTAAAAAGTCATATAAATCAAGTACACGAACAACCTTATTATCTCTGATAACTTTGTTATTTCTATAAGAACCATTTTCAGATGGCCCCCCTGCTAGATATAAGGCATTGAACACCGTCGCCAAAGAAGAAACGGTATAAGTACCTGGCTTGCTTACTTCTCCTGTTAAGGTTACTTTGATACTTCTTACATTACCAAGGGTTACTTGTGCTGATACACCACTGCCTGGGCTATTTAATCCTTGATATAATTGGCGTAAACGTCCAATAATACGTTCTGAGGCCGCTTCAATGGTAAGACCATTTACATAGATTGGACTTAGGTTAAGAATTCTAACGGTTCCTTCTGGACTCACTTTCATCTTATAGCTGTCAAGTGCATTTCCGAAAATATCTACATTTAATTCATCATCAGGCCCTAATTGGTAGTTTTTGGGAGTTGCGATACGTAAGTCGGGTTCAAAAGAGATACTTTGCTCTCTAAAAAGAGATGCTCCAAATACTTTTGGTTGTGCTGGGCTATTCGCTTCATCCGATGGAGAATCTGTGGTTGAACTATCTGTGCTATCCTTAACTTTAACGCTAGTTTTATAACGATTGGTAATACGCTTGCCTGTGTTTGTTTCTTTTACTACTGTATTTACAGTAGAAAGCTTATTTAATCGCTCTCTCATTTTGGCAATGTCAGAAGCTGTAAACCCTTGAGCCATCGCTGCTTTTTCGATTTGATTTTCAGACAAACCACTCGCTTGAGCTTTTTGGAAAAATGCCTGAACTTGCTCATCTGTTAGTTCATCAACTTTAGGAGTTGCTTTTTGACCAAAAGTTATTCCATTGATAAACATAAAAGAAACTAAGGCAAAGAGCTTAATTAAACGAGAAGAGGAAACTAAGTGTGAATTTTCGTTGGTAGAAAATAAGCTAAAATTCATGTTAGATGTTGTTAAAACAAAATTGTGTTTGAATATGGAGGATTAAATACGGATTCAAGGATAAAAGTACAAAGAATTATAAGCGTTGCATACACTGAACGACCATTTTATCTTTCCAGGCTTTGAATGTTCCTTGTACAATTTGTTCACGAGCTTGCCCTACTAACCAAAGGTAAAAGCTCAAATTATGAACACTTGCAATCATTGCTGCCAATAATTCCTCTGATTTGATAAGGTGGCGTAAATAAGCTTTTGTATAAAAATTACTTGCGTAGCCATCTAAACCAGGGTCAATAGGAGAGAAGTCATCTTTCCATTTTTCATTTTTGATATTGATGATTCCCTGCGTAGTAAATAACATTCCATTGCGTGCATTACGGGTAGGCATCACACAGTCGAACATATCAATCCCCAAAGCAATACATTCCAAAATGTTTGCAGGAGTTCCTACTCCCATCAAATAGCGAGGTTTGTCTTTCGGTAAAATATCGGTTACCAATTCGGTCATTTCATACATCATTTCCGCAGGTTCACCCACAGAAAGTCCGCCAATCGCATTTCCTTCTCTTCCAAAACTAGCAATGGTTTCGGCAGACTTTACTCGTAAATCTTTATAGACACTTCCTTGCACGATAGGGAAAAGTGTTTGGCTATATCCGTATTTTGGCTGCGTAGCGTCAAAGTGATCACAACAGCGTTTTAGCCAACGATGTGTCATATCCATTGATTCACGAGCGTATCCGTATTCACAAGGGTAGGGCGTACATTCATCAAAGGCCATAATAATATCAGCACCAATAGTACGCTGAATATCCATTACCCCTTCTGGTGTAAAAAAGTGTTTAGAACCGTCAATATGTGACTTAAAAGTTACTCCCTCTTCTTTGATTTTACGACCTGTACCTGCCAGTGAATATACTTGGTAGCCTCCAGAATCGGTTAGAATAGGACCATCCCAGCCATTGAATTTATGTAAACCTCCCGCTTTTTCGATTACATCTAAGCCCGGGCGTAAGTACAAATGGTAGGTGTTCCCTAAAATAATTTGAGCTTTAATATCCTCTTTTAGTTCTCGCTGATGCACGGCTTTTACCGTTCCTGCTGTACCCACAGGCATGAAAATTGGAGTTTGGATTTGTCCGTGGTCTGTCTGAAGTACGCCCGCACGAGCTTTACTATTGGGGTCAGTACTGCTTATATCAAATGTCATTGCTTCGTTTGTTTTCTGCTTAAAATGCTATCCTAAAAATCATAGCATTTACAAAATTACTACTTATTTGTAAAAACTACTCCTTATTCCTTAATCCCTAACACTTAAAGCCCTATCTTTGTGACCCAAATGTATTAATCTACTGATTCAGATAATTTTGATACCGCTACTAATTGAATTATTCTTATTGGCAGTTGTTGTTCAACTGTATTTTATTTTATTCGTTTATCCCAAACTCATTTCTTATCCTAGTCCTACTTTAGAGTCATCTAATGCAGAAGGGGTTAGTGTGGTTGTTTGTGCATGGAACGAGAAGGAAAATTTACAAGAACTACTGCCTATACTCGACAAGCAAGATTACGCTAACTTTGAAGTAATTATCGTAGATGATCGCTCATGGGATGGTACGTATGATCTTTTGTTAATGGAACTAAAAGATTTTAGTCACTGTCGTTTTTTACGTGTAGAACATACTCCCGAACATCTATCGTCAAAAAAGTATGCTTTAACGCTGGGTATTAAGTCAGCTAAATATGCCACTATTTTGTTGACGGATGCCGATTGCCGACCTCAAACTAATCGTTGGATTCGT